>JBCCNY010000054.1:0-11782 GCA_039025595.1 Pseudomonadota bacterium
TCGATCGCGATTTCACGATTTGCAACGTGTCCGCTCCGTCTGCTCTCAAATCCGATAGCGGGGATGACGGTGACGACGATGCGGGTGTCGAAGCCAGTGCTGAAGACGCGGCCGAAGAGGTTACCGAAGAGAGCTGAACACACAGTTTTATACGTTCAAGACGGGCGGTTCGGAGCGAGCCGCCCGACTGATTTCAGGTGTTCCGCACGCGCCTGAAACACAGGATGCGTCCTACGGATGGCCCCGGATCGTATGTGAGGCCGGAGGCCGACAGACAATCCACAATTTTCTTGATGGTCGCGTCGGGATAACGCTTTGGATGAAGCTCCAGAACGACGCGGCGGACATACTCGGGCCAGCGGGTGTCGAAGAAATGCGCCTCGGCTCCTTCCACATCGATCACGATCTGCTCGGGCCGAACCTGTTCAAGCAAGGCGTGCAATGGGACATGAGGTACTTGCCTGACAGAAGCGGCATTTGATCCATCCTCCACGATACGCCCCGCCCAGAACGCCTTCGACATATCAAAAGACGTGGTTTTGTCACTCGTGTCTGTCCCGCTCACAGCACCGTGGATAAGCGTAGCACCACCATACCCATTCAAGGTCAGATTACGTTCAATCACCTCGATCAGATCGGGATTGGCCTCGACCGCCGTGACATTTTCAGCTCCGGTGATCGCCGCACAGCTCGCCGCGATAAAACCCAGACCAGCACCCAGGTCCAGAACCGTCTGTCCCGGCCGCAGGCGCATCAGCGCGGCGCGACGTTCGTCTGCCTCATAAGCCCCGGTCTGAAGCTTTTCTGCAATCCGGTTTGTGAGTAGCGCATCGGGCACTTCCAGTTCGATGCCCCCGATTGTAAACCGCGCCATATCCGCTCCGCGCCTCGCGCTGTTTGTTGATTCCCCGGCCTGACCAGCGTAGATCAAGCTGGCGAAAATTCAGGGCTCCTACAATGCTGCTTTTTGTTGGCCTCGGCAATCCGGGCGCAAAATATGCCAAGAACAGGCACAATATCGGCTGGATGGCTCTGGACCGGATTGCCGACACACATGGCTATACGCCCTGGCGCGACAAGTTTCAGGGCAGCTTGAGCGAGGGGCGTCTTGGATCTGAAAAAGTGCTTTTACTGAAACCGCAAACATTCATGAACAAATCGGGGCAACCCGTGGGTGAGGCGATGCGGTTTTTCAAACTCGGCCCGGATCAGGTGATCGTATTTCACGACGAGCTGGATCTCGCGCCGGGCAAACTGCGCCTGAAACGCGGCGGTGGTCATGCCGGTCACAACGGTTTGCGCTCCCTTCATGCGCATATCGGAGAAAGCTATGCGCGCGTGCGGATGGGTATCGGTCATCCCGGCCACAAAGACAAAGTATCCGGATATGTTTTATCCGACTTTGCCAAAGCCGACGCGGATTGGCTGGAAAAGGTGTTGACTGGAGTGTCCGATGGTGCGCCCGAACTGGCCATAGGTCGCGAAGATCGGTTTCTGAATGCCGTCTCGTTGCAAACAGCGCCACCGCGTTCGTCAAAAGGGTCCGAGCAACGCAGTTCAGCAAAAGAAAAGTCAACCGCGCCCCGAAAAGCGCCGCCCCCGGAGCCCATTTCAGAACACCGTCCAGAGCCAGATGCAGAGCGGTCCCCGCTTCAGCGGCTTTTGGACCGGTTCAAGTAAGGACGCGATGCACGCGATATTGAAATGGGCGCCCCGCCTTGTCGTGGCTTTTGTCGCAGCACTCGCCCTGTTCGGCTGGATCAACCGTGAAGAGATCGCCCGACTGCACGCGGTCAACACACTCTTCGCTCCGGACAAGATCGTCGCCAATTTCTCTGGAATGAACCGCGCGTTTCTGTCTCGCCCTGTGCCACGTGGGGATGGGCCCGTCTGGCCGCTGCGCCAAGGCGATCCGTTACCGATGCCGATCGCAGCAACGGATTGGCAGCAAAATCGCGCAGTTACGTCGCTTCTGGTGCTGCACGACGGTGCAATCCGTTATGAAAGCTACCTGCTGGGCACGACGCCGGATGACTTGCGGATCAGTTGGTCCATCGCGAAATCGTTTCTATCGGCCTTGCTCGGCGTGTTGATCGAAGAGGGCGCGATCGCGTCGATGGATGTGCCGGTCACGCGATACGCGCCCGAGCTTTCTGGCAGCGCCTATGATGGGGCCAGTCTGCTCAACGTGATGCAGATGGCGTCAGGCGTCGCTTTTGACGAGGACTACAAGGACTATCATTCCGACATCAATCGCATGGGGCGCGTCCTTGCGCTTGGCGGTTCAATGGATGCCTTTGCCGCCTCTTTGCAAGAGACAGCCGGTCCACCTGGTGAGCTCTGGCGCTATGTCTCTATTGACACGCATGTGATCGGCATGGTGATCCGCGGCGCAACGGGCCGCGATATCCCGGAGCTGTTATCCGAGAAAATCATATCGCCGCTGGGCCTGGAGGCGGAGCCGTACCTACTCACCGATGGGGAGGCGACAGCCTTTGTTCTGGGCGGTCTGAACCTGACCAGCCGGGACTATGCTCGCTTTGGCGTGATGATAGAGCAAAATGGGCGCTTGGATTACCGCCAGATTGTGCCGTCAGACTGGATTATGGAATCGACCCGCGCCACGTCCCCGACTGCCCCGGGAGAGACGGGATATGGCTATCAATGGTGGGTCCCGGAGGATGCCAGACCGGGTGAGTTTTTGGCACGCGGCGTTTACGGGCAGTATCTCTATATCGATCAGGCCCGCGATATCGTGATCGTCGTCACTGCAGCGGACCTGCAATTCAACGCGCCCGGGCAACACCAAGGCAATCTCGCTATGCTTCGCCGGTTGAGCGAGGCGGCCAGCGAGTGACGTCGCTTGCCCCGGGCGCGCACTCGGTGCAGGATGCGCGCGGGAGACAAGAGGACGGAGGGTCAGACCTTAGATGAGCTATATTGCAATGAACCGCTTCAGGGTGAAAACAGGACACGAGTCTCAGTTCGAAGAGGTCTGGCGCACGCGGGAAAGCTATCTTAAATCGATGAAGGGGTTTCGCGAATTTCGCCTATTGCGCGGCCCGGAATCAGATGAGTTCTGCCTCTATTCCAGCCACGTGATCTGGGACAGCAAAGACGACTTTGCCGCCTGGACAAAATCCCAGAACTTTCGTGATGCCCATAAAAATGCAGGGAATTCGGGCATGACCGGCGCGTTGATGGGACCGCCGCAGTTTGAGGGCTTTGAGACGATACTGCACGAGGAACTATAGGTCAGATGGAAAAAGACGCGTCTGTGAATGTTCTTGGTGGCGCTCTGGAAGTATGCGGCCAAGATCCGGTCACAGGGTTTTTTCGGGACGGATATTGCAACACCTGCGCGCGCGACACGGGCAGCCATACCGTTTGCGCCAACGTAACCGAGGAATTTCTCGCGTTTTCGAAGTATGTGGGCAACGACCTCAGCACGCCGCGCCCGGAATACGGGTTTGCTGGTTTGAAACCTGGTGATCAATGGTGCCTATGTGCGGAGCGGTTCTTGCAGGCCCATGACGAAGGATGCGCCCCGAGGGTTCGACTGGAGGCAACCCATTCGCGCGCGCTCGATATCGTCCCGATAGACGTGCTTAAGGACTACGCCATCGCAGAGTGAGCGTCTGATCGATCGGGCTGTTACAAACCCTGCCCGTCACGCAATAAAACCTAGTACGTAACCATACCTCGCTCCGACAGACCGACCGAGCCCGCAGTCGATGAATTCGGCAATGGACGGTGTGAAAGAGCTGCGGTATCAGCGACCGCACTCTCTAAACGAAAGACATCGCTCATGACCGGTCACGGTCCTTCACGCCCCATGACAGCGCATCTCTCGCCCGGCCTGACGGGCACCGCCGACGTGCCCGGCGACAAATCGGTATCGCATCGCAGTCTGATCCTCGGCGCGCTTAGCGTGGGCGAAACGCGAGTGCATGGGTTGCTTGAAGGACAGGATGTGCTCGACACAGCCGCCGCGATGCGAGCCTTCGGTTCTGATCTGCATCGCGATGAGGACGGGACGTGGATCATTCATGGTGTCGGCGTGGGCGGGTTTGCCGAACCCGACCAAGTAATCGATTGCGGAAATTCGGGCACGGGTGTGCGCCTCATCATGGGGGCTATGGCCACCTCACCCATCACCGCGACGTTCACCGGAGATGCCAGCCTGAATTCTCGTCCGATGGCACGGGTGACGGACCCTCTCGCGCTTTTCGGAACTCAGAGCGTGGGACGATCAGGTGGGCGATTGCCCATGACACTGATCGGCGCGCGGGATCCGATCCCCGTTCGATACGACGTCCCGGTGCCTTCCGCACAAGTAAAGTCAGCGCTTCTTTTCGCCGGATTGAACGCGCCGGGCGAAACCGTGATCACAGAACGCGAGGCCACGCGCGATCATACCGAGCGAATGCTGGCCGGGTTCGGTGCCGAGATTTCTGTCGCCGAAACGAATGCGGGGCGGGTGATCACGCTCACGGGCCAGCCAGAACTTTCACCACAGACCATTCATGTCCCCCGCGACCCCTCGAGCGCAGCCTTTCCGGTTTGCGCCGCTCTCATATCTGAGGGTGCCGATGTGCTCGTCCCAGGGATTGGCCTGAACCCGACACGCGCCGGTCTCTTTCAAACCTTGCGCGAGATGGGTGCGGATCTGAGATATCAAAATGAGCGCGATGAGGGCGGCGAACCTGTTGCCGATCTGCGCGCCCGCTTCTCTCCCGACCTACAGGGTATAGAGGTGCCACCAGATCGGGCCGCAAGCATGATCGACGAATACCCGATCCTGTCGGTGGTGGCGTCCTTTGCCGCGGGGCGGACAGAAATGCCGGGCGTTGCGGAATTGCGCGTCAAGGAATCCGATAGGATCGATGCGATGGCCCAAGGTCTGCGCGCCTGCGGTGTTACCGTCGAGGACGGGCCTGATTGGTGGGCTGTGGAGGGACGTGGACCGGGCGGCGTCCCCGGCGGCGCCACCTGCAAAAGCCGGCTCGATCACCGCATTGCCATGTCATTTCTGATCCTCGGCTTGGCGAGCCAGAAGCCCGTGACCGTGGATGATACGAGCCCGATCATCACATCCTTTCCGATCTTCAGCAACTTGATGAGCGATCTTGGCGCCCGGTTTGATGAGGCGCAAACGTAGAGCTCCCGCCACGAATTCTTCGCATGATCATTATGAAAGCAGCACCTATTCGGAACTAAGCTTGGGATTTTCTCTATTTTTTCCAGTTTATTACCGAAATTGCACTCAACAACGCGCCATTTCGGTTTCGGTGCCGCCCTCAGACCAGAATATGCCGGTTGCAAACCGTCTTGGAAATGGTTGAGCACCTATTACGTTGTGCAAGCAGATGGCACTCAGCACAGGTTTCGCCTCATGGACCAAAGCCACGCGCATAGTGACGCAGACGCCCTCGTGGTGTTCACCCCCTCGGGTAAACGAGGGCGGTTTCCCCTGGGCACACCGGTTCTGACCGCAGCGCGTCAATTGGGTGTCGATCTGGACTCGGTCTGCGGCGGACGGGGTATCTGTTCCAAATGTCAGGTCATGCCCAGCTTTGGCGAATTCCCCAAACATGGCGTGACCGTCGCGAATGACGCGCTCTCGGATGTCAACGCAGTCGAGGCTCGGTACAACGAAAAACGCGGGCTGAAACCGGGGCGGCGGCTGGGTTGTCAGGCACAGGTGATGAGCGATGTCGTTATCGACGTGCCCGCTGAAAGCCAGGTGCATAAGCAAGTGGTACGCAAGGCAGCCTCGGCGCGTGCGATCACCATGGACCCGGCCACCCGGCTTTACATCCTCAAAGTGGACGAGCCAGACATGCATGTTCCGACCGGGGATCTGGAACGCCTGGAACGCGCCTTGGACTGGCAATTCGGCGTGCAGGGCGTCACCGCCGATCTCAGCATTCTCAACAAATTGCAGACCGCTCTACGCAAAGGCCAGTTCGAGGTCACCGTGGCAGTCCATAAATCCCATCTCGACAAGGTCGCGAAGCTGATCGACGTTTGGCCCGGCGTCTATGAGGGCGGACTTTACGGTCTCGCGATTGACCTGGGCTCCACGACGGTAGCTGCGCATCTGACAGATCTGCGCACCGGCGAAGTCAAGGCGAGCTCCGGCATCATGAACCCGCAGATCCGGTTTGGCGAGGATCTGATGAGCCGCGTGAGCTATGCCATGATGAACCCTGGCGGCGATGTGGAAATGACGCGCACGGTCCGGGAGGCCATTGATACGCTCGCCACGGAGATCGCCAAAGAGGCAGAGATTGAGCCCACACAAGTCGTGGAGACAGTGTTTGTCTGCAACCCGGTGATGCATCACCTGCTGCTGGGCATTGATCCGGTTGAACTGGGACAGGCGCCCTTTGCGCTCGCCACCTCCGATAGTTTGCAATTGCCGGCACGGGCGCTGGATCTCAACGCGATCAATCCCCGAGCTGAGGTCTATGTACTGCCTTGCATCGCAGGCCACGTGGGCGCAGACGCCGCCGCCGTGGCCCTGTCGGAAGAGCCGGGAAAATCAGATGATCTGGTTTTGATCGTTGACGTGGGTACCAATGCCGAAATTCTCTTGGGCGATCAGTCCCGTGTTCTCGCCTGTTCCTCGCCAACGGGTCCTGCCTTTGAGGGCGCGCAGATTTCATCGGGTCAGCGCGCGGCCCCCGGCGCGATTGAGGCGATCCGGATCGATCCCGACACCAAAGAGCCGCGCTTTCGCGTGATCGGCTCTGATCTTTGGTCGGATGAAGACGGCTTCGAGGAGGCTGCGGCCACGACCGGGATCACCGGTATTTGCGGGTCTGGGATCATCGAGGCGGTGGCAGAACTGCGGATCGCGGGTCTGATGGATGAAAGTGGCCTCATTGGCTCCGCCGAGCAAACTGGCACTTGGCGCTGTACGCCTGATGGGCGCACGAATTCATACATCGTCTTTGACGGGCGTGCCTTTGATGGCCCGCTCATCACCGTGACCCAAGGGGATATACGGGCGATCCAGCTGGCGAAATCCGCGCTTTATGCGGGCGCGCGTCTACTGATGGATGAGCGCGGTGTGGACAAGGTGGACCGTGTTGTGCTTGCTGGTGCGTTCGGGGCGCATATCTCGGCGCTTCACGCGATGGTGCTTGGGATGATCCCCGATGTGCCGCTCGACAAGGTCACGAGCGCCGGAAACGCGGCGGGCACAGGCGCACGCATTGCGCTGTGCAATATCGCGGCCCGGGCTGAAATCGAAAAAACCGTGCGACAGATCACCAAAGTCGAAACCGCGATCGAGCCCAAGTTCCAGGACCATTTCGTGGCCGCCAACGCGATCCCGCACAAAACCGATCCGTTCCCGGAACTGGCCCAAGAGGTCACGCTTCCACATGTGGCGTTCAACACCGGCATCGGCGGCTCTGAGCGCGAAGAGGGCGGCCGCCGCCGTCGCCGCCGCCGGGCCTGAAGCGCCTTTTCCCACGAGCGCGCACGACGTGCTCACGACAGTGTTCAATGCATGTGATCTCGGACTGGCCCATTTATGGGCCAACCGAACAGGGAGACTTGCATGTCATTCACTCGTCGCGGATTTACCGCTCTCGCTGGCGCCGCCGCCTTCATGCCAACCAACCTTTGGGCGCAAGACGATCCGGTTCTCAACGCCTTGCGCATGCCGCTCTTTGGCAGCGATGAAGAATTCGAGGACGCAATGCGCTTCCTGCAGGAGCGCGGCAATCCCGATGTCGTTGCTGGCTTACTCAGCAGCCTGCGGTTCAGCCGTTCGCGCGAACCGGCGGTCGCGCAAGTCATGGAGACGTTGACCGGCGAAAGCCACGGAACGGACTGGTTCAACTGGATGCTCTGGCAAGAGCGCCATGCCGAAATTGTGCCGCATCCCTCTCTGATCGCATTGAAACGAGAAATTCTTCTCGGGATTGACCCGAATTTCGATCTCTTTCTGCGCCCCGAATACCTTACACGGGAGCGGATGAAGATCCGGCTGGAAGAAATCACATGGGGGGGCGTGCGCAAAGACGGCATTCCATCGCTGGATAATCCGGACCTGATCGAGAGCTCTGAGGCCAGCTATCTCAAGGACAGCGATCTGGTTTTCGGTGTCGAGATCAATGGCGACATACGCGCCTACCCGCTGCGGATCATGGGCTGGCATGAAATGTTCAACGAGGTGATCGGCGGCGTACCGGTGGCGCTTGCCTATTGCACGCTCTGCGGCTCGGGCATCCTCTTTGAGACAGATGTAGCGGGGCGTAGCCAACCATTTATCTTTGGCTCATCCGGGTTCCTTTATCGCTCCAACAAGCTGATGTTTGATCGCGAGACGCATTCGCTTTGGAACCAGTTCACCGGGAAACCGGTCGTGGGTCCGCTGGTCGATAGCGGGATCGAACTCCGACAGCGCCCGGTTGTCATCACCGAATGGGGTAGCTGGAAAGTCTCGCATCCCGACACCAAGGTCCTGTCGCTCAGCACCGGACACAGACGAGACTATGGCTCGGGCGTGGTTTATCGCGACTACTTTGCCTCTCGTGACCTGATGTTCCCAGCCCTTGTCGATCAGTCAAGTCACGGACAAAAAGACTACGTTTTTACCATCCGCCAGTTCGGCGCAGCGCGCGCCTGGCCGCTGGACGTCTTTGAGCGGCGCAAGGTGATCAACGACGCAATCGCGGATAGACCGATTGTGCTCATTGGCGATGCTGATGAACGCACCGTGCGGGCTTATGAACGCGGCGCCCACAGCTTCACCTCGGAAGGCGGCGCTCTCACCGATGCGAGCGACCAAAGATGGACCGTCACAGAAAGCGCGCTCAAGGGCGCGGATGGCACTTCCCTGCCGCGCGTCGCGGGCCACATCGCCTATTGGTTTGCCTGGGACAATTACCTTGGCGACGCCGCCAGCGTCTACGAGGGTTAGGATGTTGCCCTTGCCAGCAAACGCTTTTGGGCCGGGGTCTCCACGCTCAGTCACATAGCGACGAGCCTGGCCTTGCCGCTTTCTTTGTCTCCGACTACCCGGCGAGGTCGCCGCGGGTACTCGTCACGGCCCTTTCAGGACATTTGGCTTTATTGCGTTAAGAGTGATTTTGTCAGGGTACTCTCCAGTAGTCTTGGTACCTTTTCCACATCTTTTCTCCGATCAGGCAATCATAGTTGGTGCCGGAAGAGTATTGCGCTTGTACAATATCTTCGAGAGACGGCGCAGATGCGATTTCAAGTACGAGCTTTCGACGCACTGCTTCTTCGAAGTCCTGCCAATCAGACACCGGGATCACAAAAGACCCAGGGCCGCCTATGACGCAATTTTGGTAATATACATCTAGGTCTTCAATATCCCAAAAGCGGACAAACTCCTCATTGGTTATCAGAGGAAGACCGTTGACTGTGATCGACTTCGCGAGCACCGAGTCACGCGCAGTTAAGACCGGGCGTCCCTTATTGTTGGGTCCGTCACCGGACACGTCGATCACCCTGCGCAACCCCACGAAATCGTTACTCTCTATCATCCTAGCGCCGAAGATCAGTGCTTCGGAGATAGATGTGCGGCGCACGGAAAGATCGTAGCGCGTGGTCAGGATGTCTGCGAAAGCCTCGAGATCGGCACGCGTTTCTAGTAGTGTCCAATCCACGATAACTTCTTGTGTGCCAGCCCACTCCACGTAAGTCAGTGCTATGCGTTGAAGAAGGCCCGTGTTTATTGCAGCGAAAACCTCATCCGATAGCACGGCAGCGGCATAGCCTTGTCTCTGGATCTCAAGTTCGTTTTCCGTCATCGAGTGGGATACGTCGACGAGAAGAACTAGCTCTAGATCGACTTCCATCGCGTTGGACCTGACGGGCACTGTCAGAAGCGTCGCCAAAATGGCGAGAGTGAAACATATGGTGCTGGACATGCACTATCGGACCGCTAACCTGCCCTTGTGGTCAAGTCACAAACTATAGACTTGGCCACCAACGACCGGTTGCCAAATGTCGCAATTGGCCCGAATCGTGTGAGGTGGATAGCTCCTGCTGCACCGGTATCGAAAGTGCCAAAGTGCAGTTGTTATCGACGGCGAGGACGGAATCCACCCAATGACAGCAAAGACCTTGGGCCTGGATCTGGCCAAGGACGCTTTCCAGGTGCACTGCGTATCGGCCACCGGGCGCCAGATCATCAACAAGAAGATCAAACGCGCCAAGTTTATGGCATTCTTTGAGACGTTGCCGCGCTGTGTTGTCGGCATGGAGGACTGTGGTTCAGCGCACCACTTGGGTCGCGATCTGCGCGCAAGCACGGGCATCACGTTGGGCTGAGGCCTGCGGCTTATGTCAAACCCTATGTGAAGCGCGGCAAAACGGATGCGGCCGATGTCGAAGAGATCTGTGAAGCGGTGCGTGACCCAATGATGCGCATTGTGGAGATTGAGTCCGAGGATCAGCGGGCTGTGCTTGCCATCGACCTTGCACGGTACCCCAGACGACAGATCGAGTTTAGAGCTTCGTTAAGGCATACAAACAAATCAGGTACAATCGAGAGAGCACTGACGACATCCCCGACTTTGATAACTTCACTCTGGCAGACAAGATCAACGTGGTTTCACCGATCCGAGGAATTTCAGAGAAACGACTGGCCGCGATGGAGCTAAAGCAGATCGACGATCTGTATTGGTCTATCGTGCGCCGACACGTAGCCAAAATGGAAAGAGAGATCGTCGACTTTGGCGCTACTTCCGGCGGCTACTAGGAACAAGGTTGAAGTCACGCCTGTCTGAGCGTGTTCAGGCAACGCTGAAACAGTTTCCCACTAGTTTCCGCGAAGGAAAACCGATCGGCAGGAAAAGGCAAATAGTAATTAAAAACCAACGGTTTTGCGTATACGGTAACAAGGTAGCGCGCGAGCTTCCGAAGCTGAATATGAGGGTTCGATTCCCGTCAGCCGCTCAAAAAATCCCGGACCGAAAAATGGCAGGCACGTTAGAGCGCTTTAATCATATAAGCTATTGTAAATTTATAGATACTACTGATCCTCAAGAGAACTTCCCGAGCCGATCGCGCGGGTTACGTTCCAGCCACCCGCTCCAGGACTGGGGCCGCGCCGTGCGAGATGTCCGCTCGGAGGCCGTTGCCTAAATCCGGTTGCGCGCGTAGCTTTCAACCACGTTTTGCGGAGCGCTGGATGAGCGGATTACTTGCCCTTCTTGATGATGTTGCGGCCATTGCAAAAGTGGCGGCGGCTTCGGTTGACGATGTTGTGAGCCAGGCGGTCAAAGCCTCCAGCAAAGCGGCCGGCGCGGTCATCGATGATGCCGCGGTTACCCCGAAATACGTGCACGGCTTTTCAGCCGACCGCGAGTTACCGATCGTGTGGAAAATTGCGCGCGGCTCTCTGATCAATAAATTGGTGATCCTGCTTCCAGTCGCTCTCTTGCTGTCGGCGTTTGCGCCTTGGGCCATCGCGCCCCTTCTCATGCTGGGCGGCGCATACCTTTGTTTTGAAGGCGCCGAAAAGGTCTGGCACGTGCTGCATCCGGGCGCTCATGGCTCTGCGAAAGCAGCTCCGTCATCCCCCGCTGATGCCCATCTGGAAGAAAAGAAAGTCTCTGGTGCCATCAAGACGGATTTCATCCTGTCGGCGGAAATCATGACGATCACATTATCCGCGCTGCCCTCTGATTTGCCGATCTGGTTTGAGGCCGCCGCCCTGGCTGTGGCGGGTGTGATCATTACTGTCGCAGTTTATGGCGCCGTGGCGCTTATCGTGAAGGCGGATGATGCA
>JBCCNY010000055.1:0-11717 GCA_039025595.1 Pseudomonadota bacterium
GACAGTACAGCGGGTCTCTCTGCTCTGTTGGGATTGTTTCTGAACGAGATCACCGCCAGACAAGGTGCTGGCACCGAAGATCGCGTAAGCGAGATGCGGGCGTTATCGGCGCATTTCGAGCCATATTCCTATCATCCGGGCAGTAAGGCGCGCCCAATTTTGTCCGAAGAGGCCGAAGAGGATACGCCATGACACGCGCCCGTGACCTTGGCCTCCCTTTCACAGGAACGGCGGGGCAAAACAACGCGATCACCGACGTCCCCGGCGTCACGGTCGGCTTTGAGACGATCATCGAGCCTGCAATACCGGACCGTCACAAAGGCCTGTGTACAGGCGTCACGGCGATCCTTCCTCGTGGCGAAAGCGGTGACATGACGCCGGTTTGGGCTGGCGTGCACAGCTTTAACGGAAACGGAGAGCTGACAGGGGCGCATCATATCCGCGATATGGGTTGGTTTATGGGGCCGGTGATGCTCACAAACTCGCACAGCGTCGGCATGGTCAGCCATGCGGTGACACGATGGATGATCGATCGCTACGCGGGTGCCTTTGAGGCCGAACACCTGTGGTATCTGCCCGTGGTGGGCGAAACCTATGACGGGGTACTCAACGATATCAACGCTCTGGCCGTGCAAGAAATCCATGTGCGCGCGGCGCTCGAGACGGCCCGGTCAGGACCGGTGAGCGAGGGCAACATCGGCGGCGGAACAGGCATGATCGCCTACGAATTCAAAGGCGGGACAGGCACGGCATCGCGCCGTGTGTCCGTCCCGGGGCAAACTTATAACCTCGGCGTGCTTGTTCAGGCCAATCACGGGCAACGCGATGATATGACAATCGCGGGTCAACCGGTCGGTCAGCACTGGCGCGACGACCTGTTATTCGATCGAGAACAAGGATCGATCATCGTTGTTGTTGCAACCGACGCGCCGCTGCTACCCCATCAGCTCGACCGCGTCGCGCGACGCGCAAGTATCGGGATCGGACGCAACGGCACGCCGGGCGGACACAGCTCGGGCGACATCTTCCTCGCGTTCAGCACAGCTAACCCTCAGGATAATCCCTGGAACGCGCCAGATGTTATGACGGTTAATGCGCTGAAGGACACGCATCTCGACGCCTTCTACAGCGCGCTCGTGCAAGCCACCGAAGAGGCGGTATTGAACGCGATGGTCGCAGCAACAGATCGGATCGCGATAAAGCCCGTCGGCCAGTTGGTCCGTGCGATAGATCACGATCGGCTCAGAGCAATCGAGGTGCCCCATGTCAAAGGATGAAACCATGAAAATCGTCGATTGTGCCGGGCCGCCGCGCGTACGCGGCCAAGCCCATGGAGAGGCCCTGCGAACGGAGATATCCGAAGGGCTAGCCCGATGGGCCAATGCCACGATTAAACCCGGTGCCGACGAGGCAGAGATTGATGCCTATTGCGAGAGGTTTGTGTTTGGAACGGGCCATCTTGCCCGTGCCGAGACGCAAACCCCGACTTTGTTCGAAGAGCTGCTCGGTATCGCCGAGGGAGCGGGTCAACCACTAATGCGGATCGCGGCCTACAACCTAATGGATGAGCAATGGTGGCATGATGCATCTTTTTCCAAAGCACCTCCCGGCTGCAGCCTCGTGGCCACGGCGGCCGAAGACGGGTGCCTTTTGGCGCAAAACATGGACTTGCCCGAACATCTGGATGGCGGGCAGGTCGTGCTGCGTCTGTCCGGTCCTGATATGCCCGATACTGTTTTGCTGAGCGCTGCAGGCTTGATCGGTTTGACAGGCGCCAACGCGGCGGGTCTCGCTGTGGGCGTCAACACGCTCCTTATGCTCAGCCATGATGCGGCAGGACTTCCTGTCGCGTTTGCGCTGCGGCATGCGCTGTCGGCTCGAACCCTGCAGGACGCGATTGCAGCGCTTGAAGAGACAGCGCATGCCAGCGGGCAGCATTATGCGCTCGTCACCAAGGACAACATCGTTTCCATGGAATGCTCCCGAGCGGGGTGTGCAGAAGCGAAGCCGCCAGAGGACGGCCCGCTTTTGCATACCAACCACCCCCTCGTCAGCACAGATATCGACGTTCAAACCCAGACTCAGTTCGAGAAGGCGGGGTTTAATGGCGGATCGCGCACGAGGCTCGATTGGATGCAGGAGCGTGCCGGAGATTTGAGAGATGCAAGCGATGTGCAGGCGGTGTTCGATGATCCCACGACACCCCTTTGCATGCGTCCTCATACCCATGACGGATCGGCCACCTTCGCCACTGTGCTCTACGAAATGACAGACCAACCGACGATCCGAATGCGCAAGGGCGTGGCCGCAAGCACACCGTGGATCTCAATTCCCTTCACTGAAACTCTTTCTGCGCGGGCGAGCTGATACGATGACATCTGACCCTAAGACAGCCGAACGATATGCAAAATGCCGAACCGGAAACCTCGCCTGTGTGCTTGGAAAAACCCGCTTACTCGGCTTCGCCGCAAGCGCCGCCTTGTCCGTCGGTCTGCTTATATCAGAACAGGTATCGGCGCATCCGCGCCTCGGGCATCCGAAACAGACAATCGGGCTGCCAAACTCGACAGAATTTATGCAGGTGGGCAGCCAACAACAGGCGCCGGCGGGTGATTTCAAACGCACTTGGATGGGCGGCTTTGTCTATTATCCTGACGGACCCACAGTCATGGCGGGAAAAATCAGCGACAACCAACCGGCACTTGCGGCCCTACCCGCCAACCTCCCCATCGTGATCTATATGCACGGATGCTCAGGCATAAATCAGGCCAGCACGATTTCCGCAAAACACTATGCCGATGCCGGCTTTGCAGTGGTGCTGCCCAACAGCTTTGCCCGCACTTACAAACCAACCAGTTGCGATCCCAACATTCCCAGAGGCGGGATGCATCGTGGCGTGTTGGAATGGCGGCACAAGGAGTTGGCCCACGCCATCCAGCAGATCCGCAGCCTTCCAGGAGGAAAAGACCGACCGGTCGTCGCGCACGGATTCTCCGAAGGCGCGATCACCGTCGCAACGTTTGAAGGCGACGCGCCGTTCAAGGCGCGGATTATCGAAGGTTGGGGATGTCATTCGCTCTGGCCGGAATACCGGGGTTTGAAGGCGCGTTCGGGCGAACCCACGCTTGCGCTTGTTGCAGATAACGACCCATGGTTTCGCTCGCGCGCTCTCAGCGGAGATTGCGGTGCCTTCATGGACTCAAAGCGTCATCGCAGCGTGGTGTATTCAGGACAGGATGTGCTGACCAATGAGCATTTCCTGTTCCGGGACGTGCGCGTGCAAAAGCTCGTTGACACGTTTTTGTCGAACGCCCTGGCCTCCGGCAATTGAGCAAAGGCGTTCCAACGAGAACACGCCGAAACATCCAATCAAATTCAAAGGAGAAAAACACATGAAAGTCATAGCAATATCAGCCGCTGCGCTGCTGTCCGCAGGGCTTGTTGCGGGCACCGCAGAGGCACAGACCCTGGAGGCATCCGCGGCGCAAAACGTCATGTCCGGGGCCACGATCACGGGCACGAACAGCTTCGGCAATCCTTATTCTGTGACCTTCGCCGCAAATGGTACCGTGGCGGGCGTGGCCGGGCTCAACGACGAATTCAAGGATACCGGCAGCTGGTGGATGGATGAAGCCAAGTTCTGTCGGCAATACAGCGAGTGGTTTGAAGGTAAGGCCGCCTGCTTTGGTGTCTCGACCGACGGCGACGTCGTCCGGTTCCATTCTGCAAATGGCGCTGTCGTCGATCAGGCAAGACTGAAGTAGATCGCCACCGCATGCTCTCACACCGGTCGTCATCGGTAGACGACATCAACGGGCGTTGCGCGTTTCTCCACTCTGCAGCCAAACCGTTCAGTGTCGGTTCAACATGTCTGAGGCTCATTTTGAGGCGCTACCGTCACTTCCGCGTGGACATGAACGAAACGGGTCTTTAGGCAGGAGGGATCTCGCGCGACATCACCCGGGACCGAACATGCCGACACGGCTTTATCAGCGAAACAGCATCTGTCTGAATGGCGCCGGATTGTCGGACGTTTCACGTCGAATAGTCCAAACCGCGACGCCTGAAATTGCCTGGCCCTTGCGCGCGGCACTCGGTTACAGGTCTTAGAGTGGAGGCGGACGGGTTGGCCCGAAGCGATGGCCCATTCGACCTATCCATCGAGACCGATCATGCCACATTGTCGCTTTATGGTGATGTGGGGCTGAAAGATCTACCTGCGCTTGAACATGCGCTTGCAGAACGCAACCCAGTGACGCCACTGACAATCAACCTCAGAGAGGCAAACCGGATTGACACCAGCATCGCATGGTTGGTGGCCCGCTTGCGCAAGCAATCTCAGACCGCGGGCCAGCAGACCAAAGTGATTGTCGATGACCCGCAGATCACGCGCTTTCTTGCATCGATTGAGCGGGACGTGCCGGTAGAGCAAACCCAAGCGTCTCTTTCCAGTAGCCTGACGGATAAAGTCGATGAGATCGGCGAGGCCGTCGCCAGTTTTGGCGGAGCCTTGAACAGTTTCACTGGTCTTTTCGGCCTCTTTCTTGCGCGTTTGGGACAGAGCATCTTGCGCCCGCGCGAGTTGCGACTGACCGCGCTTACGCATCATTGCGAGACTGTGGGCCTTCACGCGGTGCCGATTGTGGCCTTGATGTCCTTTCTCATCGGCGTGGTTCTGGCATTCCAGGGCTCGGCGCAGCTCCGGCAGTTTGGCGCCGAGGTTTTTGTCGTTGATCTCATCGCTATCTCCATGCTGCGCGAATTGGGCATTTTGCTGACCGCAATCATTGTCGCAGGCCGCACGGCCTCCGCCTTCACTGCCGCTATCGGCTCGATGAAGATGCGAGAGGAAATAGACGCTATGCGCACGCTCGGGATCGACCCGGGTCACGCGCTGCTGGTCCCCCGTGTTCTGGCGCTCTTGCTCATGCTTCCAATTCTGGGATTGATCGCGAATGCTGCGGGTCTTTTTGGCGGGATGTTGATGGCATGGATCGAACTGGGCATATCGCCCTCGATGTTCGCCACGCGCCTTGTCGAGGGAACAGATGTCTCTCATGTCTTTGTCGGGCTCTCAAAAGCCCCGGTTTTTGCCCTGCTGATCGGTATCATCGGGTGCCAGGCGGGATTTGCGGTTGGCAACAATGCAGAATCGCTGGGGCGGCAGACCTCGACCGCCGTCGTGGCGGCCATCTTTGCAGTGATCTTCGCAGACGCGCTCTTCTCGATATTCTATCAGGTTCTGGGCCTATGAATGCCGCTCCGAGAGAGACGGTCGTTGAGGTCCGTGGATTGCGCAACCAGTTCGGATCTCAGGTGGTGCATCAAAATCTCGATATTGACCTGCATGCGGGTGAAATTCTCGGGGTTGTGGGCGGATCCGGGACCGGCAAATCCGTGCTGCTGCGAACGATCGCCGGTCTTCACAGACCTAATGAGGGCGAAATACGGTTGCTGGGTGTCGACGTGCTACGCTGCTCCGAGCAGGAACTGGAGGACGTGTCGCAATGCGTGGGCGTGATGTTTCAGGATGGCGCGCTCTTTTCCTCGCTGACCGTGTGCGAAAATGTCGAAGTGCCGCTTGCAGCAATTGAGGGGCTCGACAGGGTGACACGCGAGCACCTGGCGCGGCTCAAGATCTCCATGGCCGGTCTGCCCTGGATCGCAGGGGACAAGTATCCTTCAGAGCTTTCAGGCGGCATGCGTAAACGCGCCGGACTTGCCCGCGCACTCGCTTTAGATCCCGATGTTGTCTTCTTGGACGAACCAACGGCCGGGCTCGACCCGATCGGGGCCTCCGAGTTTGACGAGCTTATCCGATCCTTGTCCGATACGATGGGATTGGCCGTGTTTCTGGTAACACATGATCTTGACACGCTTTATGCCACCTGCGACCGGATTGCAGTTCTGGCGGAAAAGCATGTGCTGGCAACTGGGACGCTGGATGAAATGCTTGATGTCGATCACCCTTGGGTGCAGTCATATTTTCGCGGCCCCCGCGCCCGGGCAGCGCGCGGCGAGATTGAAGCGGGCGGGCGGGCAAGATAGCGTCAGGATATGGAAACCAAAGCGAATTACACACTTATTGGAGCGTTCACGATCCTCGGTTTTCTGGGCATACTGGGTTTTCTTCTCTGGTTTGCTCGGGTCGAGATCGACCGTCAGTTCGCGTATTACGACGTGATATTTCCGACTGTTTCGGGCCTCTCGAACGCCTCGGAAGTGAGGTTTTCAGGGCTTATCGTGGGCAAGGTCGTCGATGTCCGTCTCGATCCGGCGCGGACCGGTCGGGTGGTCGTGCGGCTTGAGGTGAACGCGGACACGCCGGTGCGGACCTCCAGCATCGCGACGGTCGAATCCCTTGGAGTGACCGGCGTGGCCTATGTCAGCTTATCCGCAGGAGAGCAGGAAGATCCGTTATTGGACCTAGCATCCGCCGAGACGGTGCCGTTGATCGGGGCCGGACGATCGACCTTACAGACGCTTAGCGAAGGCGCGCCCGCGCTCATCGACGAAGTGCTACAGGTGGCGCAAAACATTTCTGAATTGCTCGGACCCGAGACGCAGGATCGTGTCGCAACCATCCTCGACAATGCCGAGCGGGCTTCATCCAATCTTGACAACGCACTGGACGATTTTTCTGCCACGATGGAAGCGATCGCGCTCGCCACCGATGATTTCGCGGTGTTCTCTGACACGCTTCAAACACTGTCGGGCACGTTGGATGCAACGATTGGGTCAGCCGATACCACGCTGCAACAGATCACCGCCCTCGCCCAGCGCGCAGAGACAACGCTCGATGTTGGCGATCGGACCCTCATCAGTGGGCGGCAGACGCTCGAGAGAGCGACACGTTTCCTCGACAGCGATATCACAACCTTGGTTGAAGAGCTTGAGACAACGCTGAGCTCGTTGCGCGGTGATGTTGGGCGGGTCGCGACCAGCGCTGAGGATACTTTTGCAACCTTGCGCGAAACCTCCAGCGTCGCCACTGCTCGTCTCCAGCAGACCGAAGAGACGGTTTCGCTCGCCAATAAAGCCTTGGACGATTTTTCTGAAGCCGTGGTATCGATCGAAGGCGCAGCCACAAGGTTTGACACATTTGTTGAAAATGACGGCACAGATCTGGTGCGCGAGGCGCGCGCTTTTATGGCCAGTGCCACAACGCTTTCCGAAAGCGCGATCGCTGTGGCGGAAACCGATCTGCCGCAAATTCTCAGTGATATCCGCTCGGCCAGCGAAACGGTTGCGCGTGTCACTGCGGCCGTCGGTGCAGATCTTCAATCTGCCGCAGGGCGTACCGACGAGGTCGCCGCCAGTCTTTCTGCCACACTGGACAGTGTGGCGAGCACCTTCGAGACTGCTAACGGCACGTTAGAGCAGCTAAACGGAACGTTGGACATAGGCGACGCGGCGCTGGAAGCCGCCGAAGGGGCTTTCCAGTCGTTTGACGCATTGGTGGGCGGGGACAGTGAGTTGGTTATCCAGCTCGAAGCTACGCTAGCTCAGCTCGAAACCACGATTGCGCAGGCCAGTGACGATGTCCCGATCATCACGCAAAAGCTGCGCGAGACCGCTGAATCCGCGAGTGCGGCCTTCGGGCAGGTCGAAACAACGGCTGATCAATTGGGCCCCTCGTTGCAGGAATTTGCCAACGAGGGACTTCCGCAATATGCCCGGCTTGCGCGGGAAACGCGGGATCTGGTGGCCAATCTCAGAAATCTGGTTCGTCAGATCGAACGTGATCCGGCCCGATATCTTTTAGGCCGTTCTGCGCCGGAGTTCAGACCATGAAACACCACTTCGTTCGCATGGCCGCGTTGATCTGCTGCTATCTGTCCCTAACAGGATGCGCAGCGCTCGGCGCGCTCAATGCCGCCTCCGAGCCCGGTGACGCCTACGAACTGCGTCCGCCTCCGGGACTGCCGATCGCTGCTTCGGCACGCAGCGAACAACTTGTCATAGATCTGCCGACAGCGAGTGGCGCAATCGACACCGATCGCGTTCTCGTACGTCCCAACACCAGTCAGGTACAGTATTTGCCTGGGGCGAGATGGACGCAAGCCGCACCGGTCATGATTCAAACTGTTTTGGTTGAAATTTTTTTACGCACGGGCGGTTTTCAGTTTGTCGGACAACGCCCGATCGGTCCGGTGAGCGATATCATTTTGGTGACCCATTTATCCGACTTCGGGGTCGAGTTTGATCCAGCCTCAGGAGAGGGCAACATCGTTGTAACGCTTGTCGCCAATGTCGTGCGCGAAGACGATGCGACGATAATTGCATCGCGCCGTTTCTCGCGCCGTACGGCTATATCGGAAACCGCGACGCCGGCTGTTATCGCAGGTTTTGAAAGCGTCTCTGGCGCGATCTTCGTCGATCTAGCAGATTGGGTGCTGCGTGTCCGAGGTGTTACCCGTCGCAGCTAAAGTCGGCCTGTTAAGATCTGGCGCAGACGCTTTCCCAACGGAATGCACCTGCACCAGCAAACACGGGACCTCAATTCGCGGATTTGGATCAGTGCGTGTCCTGCGCCCGGACGCTCCCGACAGCTTTGACGGATTTTACTGACGCTGGATCGCATCGGCCAAGGGCATTGTCACGCAAAGAGCAGCTTGGACCCCCTGAACTCTGAATCATCTTTAACCGTCATGAGATGGCTTCGATTGGGCGCGCCTCCATTTCCATATCAAGGTCATCACCATGCGCCCGGACGGTGCTCACGGGCGCGAGATCAGAGAGCGGCTGACCCCTTTCATGGCGCAATTTGAAAACCGAGGCGTTAGAAACCATGCTGCCAGCATCTTGCCGAAGCTCCAATGTCGCGGCTGTCGTTTCTTCCACCATTGCAGCATTCTGTTGGGTCAAACTGTCCAGCTCCGTCATTGCGCTATTGATTTCTTCGACGCTCGCCGCCTGGTTCTGCGTGTTGCTCGAAATTCCAGATATCTCCTGGTTGACCACAACGACCATTTCAAGGATTTCACCAAGAACTTCGCTGGTCTGATGCGCGATACGAGATCCTTCGCTGACCTGTGACTGGCTCTTTGCGATTAACTGCTTGATGTCGCCAGCCGCCTCGCTCGTTCGCTGCGCCAAAGCTTGGACTTCTGAAGCAACCACTGCAAATCCTCTACCGGCCTCACCGGCACGGGCGGCCTCGACCCCGGCATTTAAGGCCAAAAGATTGGTCTGAAACGAAATCTCGTCAATCACGGTGGTAATCTGCGCAATTTCCGTGGAACTCTTCGCAATATTGTCCATGGCGGCGACCGTCTCGGTGACGACCTCTTTGCCGTGATCGGCCTTGTCGCGGGCGGTCTCAACGAGCTTTTGGACATCGCCTGAACTCTTGGCAGTTTCGTCGATATCCGTTTTCATTTGTGACATGGTTGCCGTTGTTTCCGCGACGGCGCTGGCCTGTTGCTCGGTCCGATGCGCCAGTTGCTGTGCTGCGCTCGCGACGTTTTCCATACCGCCAGAGATATCCTGAGATGTCGTAACGACGTCAGAGAGTATCGTGTGCAATCGTTCCATGGATTGATTAAAGTCCTGACACAGCTCCTTGAATTCCGGTGCAACATCGTCGCGCATCGCGACCGTCAGATCTCCCTCCGCCATCCCCTTAAGCGCCGCGCTCAACTCCGAGACCACACGCGCCGTTTCGATGCGGCGTTGTTCCTGATCAACCTGCTTGCGCTTCTCGATCTCACCGTCTCGAAAGACGACCAAGGCGCGCGCCATACGTCCGATTTCATGGTTATGCTCGGCGCCGATGATCTCAACATCGAGATCCCCATCCGCCAGTCGCTCGGTGCGATCAGCGAGATCTTTTACTGCGCGCGCGATCCACCTGCCGATGACCTGAGCCAAAGCAATCGATAGCAGCACAGATACAGCCCCAATACTTGGTTTCAGCCAAGTCACTCTCTCGACCAGAGCTTGGCCCTGTGGACCGAGTGTGTCCTGGCGCTGGACGGCCGCGTCAATAACATCTTCGTATCGCGCCTGAACCTCCGGACCGATTTGATCGAGTTGGTCCGCCTGGATGGCGTTGCGATTCATGATCACCTGATGCACAGAATCTGCGGTTGCGAGATAAGTATTCTTGTCCTCGATGACAGAGAAAGCGAGCTCGCGTCGACGCGGATTTTGCAAGCTTTGCAGCAAGGTTGCCATCTGTGCCTCGGTAGAGGCGAAGTGGCTTTCAACCCTGTCGAATGAAGCTTGATCATTGTTGAGCAGAAATCGCTCCATGTAGAAACGCCCGAGCATCAGCTCTTGTTGGGCGATACCAGCATAAAAAGCGGCCTCAATATCCCCGTCCGCATGGGCCGATTCCATTATCTCTGTCAGCGCTTTGCGCATCTTGGGTCCGAGCACGACCAGTTCAGCCACCAACAGATTGCGCTCGCCCTGCAAGCCGACCATGGCATCAAAAGCTACCTGATAGTCTGCGAGGCGATCTTTCAGTGCCGCAAGTTCAGCTCGCGCCTCGGAGCCTTCTTCGAACAACTCGTCAAATCGTTTGTCATCAAAGATCTCATCGAGGTTGCTGGTCACCTCAGTCGCGTTTTCTTCATTTGCGGAGACCCGGTAAAACAGCGCGGCCAGCCGCGCTTCAAACACATCCTCAATGTACTCGTTGACCAGCAGCGTTTGGCGGGCCGTGGACCGATAATCCTGAAAGGTCTGACCAAGAGATGAAACCGCCCAAAAGCCAAAAGCCGCGACTGCCGCAACTATAATGCAAACACAGAAAAACCCGGACATGACGCGCATGCCAATCGACCATTTATCGAACATCGATGACCTCCAGAGACTTGTGCCGCGGTAAGTCGCAAAAAAGTCTTGAGAAGAGTTTAAGTGGGCGCGGAAAACGCACCAGTTTACTGTACTTTTTGGCCGTCAGTCCGTTGTGTCATCACACGCCTTTCTGACAACTCAGAAAATCTGACTTAAGTGCGTTCTCATGAGAACAACCGCTCGGCTGCGTGCCCAGAACCAGCCTGCCGCCGTTTGCAAGTGGATAACCCCTCCAGACCCGCCGCGCGGTGACAGCGATGCTTTTTCGCACGCCTCGTGCCCGGCGGCCACAAGTGCTGTAGCTCGCGCTGGTAACCTATTGAAAATTTACGAAATAAATGATCACAGCAATCAAGCTGAACGGAACAATATAGACGCCCCAAATCAGCTTACGACGCAAGGAGCCCTCATACTCCGTCAAACCGTCGTTAACATAGGTTTCCCGGTCGCCTGGGCGGCCTGCTTTCTCCCAACTGTCTCGCAGCTTTGCTCGCTGCTGGGTTCGTGCAAAGTATGACAACGCAAAGTAAAACACTGTGCAAAGCACAAAACCAATGATGAGCAAGCGTGCGAGCGCAGCCAATTGTGAATCTCCCTTTGATACGATCGTTGCGCGAACAGGTCGCGATGAGATATTTCGCGATGGATTGGTGATCCGGTTCTACATCAGAATCCGCATCTTAGACCACTCTAGAAGTATGTTACGACATGCGCGCACAAGCCCTCAGATTGGATCATGAAACGTTTTGCTTTGGTCTTCTCCGCGTGCCATATCCTCGCCGCGACGCTTTTCGACGCGCTGTGCGAGGCTTAACCAAACGATGGCCAATACCGGGCCCCAAATTGCGGCGGCCCCGAACGCACTGCGCAGGTAGAACCAAGCGATGATCATCACTCCTGTCGCTCCTCCA
>JBCCNY010000056.1:0-11641 GCA_039025595.1 Pseudomonadota bacterium
ATTTCCAACCTTGGCGGGTTGAGCAAAGCGCGGCGCGTCCGTGATTACTTCGTGGCCAGTCGAATGCCCGTGGTCGTAGAAGATACCTGGGGTGGCGAGATCACGACTGCGGCTTTGTCGCATCTGGCCGCGACCACTCCGCCGGAATTTCTGCAAAACACCACCGATCTGATGCATTACAATACACGCTCGACCGGAAAGAGTGGGGCCATTGCACGCGATGGCAAGCTCTATGCGCCCGACGCGCCGGGTCTCGGCGTAACCGCGGATTTTGACGCTTTGGGCGACCCGGTGGCGGTTTACGGGGAGGCGGCATGAAGATTACGCGTCTGACTGTCTACAAGATCGATCTGCCGCTCTCGCAGCCCTACTGGTTGTCGGGCGGCCGTCTGCGCTTTGACGCGTTGGACGCCACGCTGGTCAAAGTCGAAACAGATGCGGGCGTCACCGGTTGGGGCGAGGGGACACCTTGGGGCCATACCTATGTGCCGGCGCACGGCCCCGGGATCCGGGCGGGGCTCGAAACCATGGCACCCGCTATTCTGGGGCAGGATCCACGGTGTCTCGATGCCGTTGAGCGCGCGATGGATCTCTGCCTGCCCGGTCACCTTTACGCAAAGGCGCCGATTGATATGGCCTGCTGGGATATTGCCGGACAGGCCGCCGGTCTGCCGATCGCGGCGATGCTGGGCGCGCAGGATGAAGAAGGTACATGGATTGCCTCCTCTGTCTCTTCCGGCGCCCCAGATTACATGCTGGATATCATGCAGTCTTACCGCGATCGCGGCTACAAGGTGCATTCGGTCAAGGTCGGCGGCGATATCGAGGCTGATATTGAGCGTATCCGGTTTCTGGAGGCCAACCGTTTGCCCGATGAGCGAATCCTCTATGACGTCAATCGCGCCTGGACCCGACGCGAGGCGGCGCTGGTGATGAATGCAACCGCCGATCTTGCCATCACCGTAGAGCAGCCCTGCGAGAGCCTCGATGACATTGCAGCCCTGCGCCGCGTGACAACGACGCCGATCAGCGTGGACGAATCTCTGGTCACGCTTCAGGATGCGGCGCGGATCGCGCGCGATGGGCTGGCCGAGGTTTTTGGCATAAAGCTCAACCGTGTGGGCGGTCTGACCCGGGCGCGCCGGATGCGGGATATCGCGCTGGCCCACGGCATCCAGATCTATGTTATGGCCACCGGCGGCTCGGTTCTGGCTGATACAGAAGCCGCGCATCTGTCGCAGTCCATTCCTATGCCGTGCCGGCTGGGCACGTGGGCCTGTCAGGACATGCTGACCGTCGATATCGCGCCGGGACACGGGACGCGAAGCATTGATGGAAAGCTGACAATCGGCGACGCGCCCGGGTTGGGCGTTGCCCCCGACGAGACTTTGCTCGGCGATCCGGTCGCCATGTATGAGGATCAGACATGAACGAACAATACGCCCCCGAGATCCTGCGCCCGGCGCCCAACAGGATATGCCGCATCCGGCTCTGGCATGTGCCGCTGACCAGTCATGCGACCTATTACATGGCGGCGGGCAAGGCCTGCGCTACCGTTGAAACGGTGGTTCTGGCCGTCGATACCGAGACCGGCCCGACCGGGTGGGGAGAAGTGTGTCCGATCCCGCATTACCTGCCCGCTTATGCGCGTGGGGTGGGTCCGGCCCTTCAAGAGTTGGCGCCAGCTCTTCTGGGACAAGAGCTTGTAGGACCCGAGGCGATTGGCACCGCGCTTGATCGTCATCTGCCAGGACATGTCTATGCCAAATCCGCAGTTGATATCGCGCTCTGGGACATTCTGGGCAAGCTCTCAAATCAACCGCTCTACACCTTGCTCGGCGGACGGCAAAGCGCCGATCTGCCGCTCTATCACTCGATCACCTGCACCGATCCTGATGAGATGGCGCGCATGGCGCGTGACGCGCAAGCCCGTGGCATGACACAGTTTCAGGCAAAGCTCGGCGCCGATGACGATTGGCAGGCGGATGTCGAACGTCTGCGCTCGGTTCGGTCCGCGGTGGGAGAGGGGCCTTTGGTCTATGGCGACTGGAATTGCGGCGCGAGCACGCTGACTGCGACCCGCGTTGGGCGCGCGGTCTCGGATCTCGACGTGATGCTCGAACAACCTTGCGCCACACTCGAGGATTGCGCCCGGGTGCGCGCCGCCACGGGCTTGCCCATGAAAATAGACGAGAATGCGCATGATACCGCCTCCCTTTTGCAGGGGCACGCGCTCGGTTGCATGGATGCGGTTGCCGTGAAGCTGTCGAAATTCGGGGGGCTGTCGGCCTCGCGACGTGCGCGCGATCTCTGTCTCTATCTTGGTGCGCAGATGTGCATCGAGGATACCTGGGGCTCTGACATCACGACGGCCGCCGCGCTGCATCTTGGCGCCTCAACCGACCCAAGGGGCGTGATGAATGTCTGTGATCTGTCAGGCTACGTCGCTCCCCGTTTGGCCCCGAACGCCCCGGTGCGCACAGCTGGCCGCATTACCCCACCCGAAGGCTCCGGCCTTGGCATCACCCCTGACACGGACGTGCTCGGCGCGCCGGATCTCATACTGGACTAGGAGAGAGCTCATGTTGACTATTGCAACACAAGCCGAGTGGATTACGCGGGCACAGGCTGTTCTGCCCGGAGGCGGATTTGGCAATTTCGATCCAGGCATCGTGATCCGCGAGGGTCGCGGGTCGCGCGTGATTGATGAAAACGGCAACGAATATGTGGATTATCTGATCGGCTCTGGCCCCATGGTGTTGGGCCATTCGCATCCGGAAGTGCTCGAAGCCGTGATGGCGCAGCTCCCGCTGGGCCAGACATTTTTTGCCAACAACGCACGCGGCATCGAACTGGCCGAGGTGATCTGTGAGGCCATGCCCTGTGCCGAGCAGCTCCGCTATGTCTCCACCGGAGGCGAGGCCGACATGTACGCGATGCGCCTCGCGCGCGCCTTCACCGGGCGCGATAAAATCGTCAAGTTCGAAGGCGGCTACCATGGCATGTCGGCAGAGGCGCAGATGAGCCTCGCGCCTGAAACGCGCGTGAACTTTCCACAAGCCGTGCCAGATAGTGCAGGCATCCCAGAGGCGGTGCGCGCCGATATGCTGATCGCGCCCTTCAATGATCCCGACTACATCCGCTCTCTGCTGGCAGAGCATGGATGTGATGTGGCGGGCATCATTGTTGAGCCGCTGCAGCGCATTGTGCCGCCTGATCCCGGTTTCCTGCAAGTGCTGCGGGAAGAGGCGGGCCGTTACGGTATCGTTTTGATCTTTGATGAGGTAGTGACCGGCTTCCGCTTTGCCTGGGGAGGTGCGCAGGAACACTACGGTGTCACGCCCGATCTGTGCACGCTGGGCAAGGTGATTGGCGGTGGTTTTCCGCTCGCGGCCCTTGCAGGGCGGGCCGATATCATGGCGCATTTTGACAAGGCGGCCGTGGGGCCCGAGGGCTGGTTGATGCAAACCGGCACGCTCTCGGGTAATCCGGTGGCGGCTGTCGCGGGTCTGAAAACCCTCGAAATCCTGAAGCGTCCGGGGCAATTCGATCGCCTGCGCGCGCTTGGTCAAAACGTGGCGCAGATGATCACAGCGGCGTTGGATGCCGAGGGGGTCGCGCACCGGATTGTCGGTGATGATACACTCTTTGACATCGTGTTTACAGATCGCGACGTGCGAGACTATCGTGACACTCATGCGGCCGATCGCGCGCGCGCGGCGTGCTTTACAATGGCGCTTCGCGATGCCGGTGTCTTCAAGTCAGCCGGGAAAACCTATCCCAACCTCGCGCTCACAGAGGACGACTTCGATCTGACACGCCATGCATTGACGGAGGCCGCACGCCGCATCGCACAATAGCCGCGATCCGTTATTCATCTTGCCCGAAATACTCAAATTGCGCGGCGCAGATGCAGGCGTGCCCGCGCGAATAGCGAGCGAAAGAGCGCCTTAGAGGCTTTCAGCCTCAGGGCCGGGACCGAGCGACCCGCGGTGTCGGACCGCGGTGGGCAATTCGACGGAGGATGGTGTTTCTCCGGTACGCAGCATTTGGATCAGCGTACGCGCGGCCTGCTGACCCATCGCGCGGTGCGGGACATGAACTGTTGTCAGGGTGGGCGACACCAAATGCGCGAATTCCAGATCATCAAACCCGGTGATCGAGAGATCTTCCGGGACGCGCAGTCCCAGATCTTCAGCGCCGCGCAAAGCCCCCACCGCCAGAATATCATTGCCGCATAGGACCGCCGTAGGCCGGTCGTCGGGCTGTGCCATAAGCCGCAGAAGGGCGGCCTTTGCTGCCTCGACATCGTAGCGCGCCTCGATTACCTGCAGATCATCCTCGGTCAGGCCTGCGGAAACAAGGGCTTCCTGTGCCCCTTTGACCCGCTGGAGCGCCCGGTCATTTCCTTTTGTGATGCCAGCGATCATACCAAGCTTTCGGTGACCCTGGGCCAGAACATCCGTGGCCAGCGCGCGCATGCCCGCGCGATTGTCAAAACCCGTGCACGGTACGGGCGCATCCGCCTTGAAGGCCCAGGAAATGACGGCAGGGATTTGGCGCTGAGCCAAAAACGCGTAGATCTCGGGCGACCGGTCATGACCGATCAGCAAAAGCCCGTCAGCCCCCCGCGCGGCCAGGGCGCGGATCTGTTGCTCTTCTCGATCCGTTTGATAAGCCGAACTCGCGACGAGCAAAGTATACCCATGATGGGTCAGCTCTTCTTCGAATGATTGCAGGCCGCGCGCGAAAATCGCGTTATCCATTGTCGGGATCACAGCGCCGATTGTGTGGCTCCGCCTAGCCGCCATAGCTCGGGCTGCGAAATTGGGCGTATAACCCAGAGATTGCACAGCAGCAATGACCCGGTCTCGCGTTTCCGCCACGACTTTATCAGGTGTGTTCAGGCAGCGCGATACAGTCGCCGTCGACACGCCGGCCAGATTTGCGACGTCGTGCAGCGTTGGCGGTTTTTCATCATCGGGCATGCGGCGGTCCGGGTTGATAGACACCAATTTGAATGAACAATTTTGTAAGTGTAAACGCTTGCATAAGAGATGTAAACGTTTACAATCCGATTTGGGTAGAATATGAACGAAGCGTTTACCAGGTACCTGGTTTCGCCGGACGGAGATGTTCGCACGAATGTTGCCCGCGCGGGCGCGGAAAACGCGCGGATTAGAGATAAGGACAAAGCAAGGATGTCTCGAGAATATCTGAAGAAAGCCTCAATGACCGCGACCTCAGGCGCCTCTGAGGTGCACGAAACGGTTATGGCGATCCTGTCCGAGATCGAGACCGGGCGCGAAGAAACTGCGCTGGCCTATGCAAAGAAATTCGACAAGTACGAAGGCAACATCCTGCTTAACCCGGACGAGATCGAGGCAGCCGCGACTTTGGTGCCGCAAAAGCTCAAAGATGACATTCAGTTTTCCCACGATAACGTGCGGCGTTTCGCAGAGATGCAAAAAGCGACCGTATCCGATGTCGAGACCGAGATCGTTCCTGGTGTTATCGCAGGCCAAAAAGCAATCCCGGTGGATGCGGCAGGCTGTTACGTGCCGGGCGGACGTTACAGCCATATTGCAAGCGCGATCATGACGGTCACCACGGCAAAGGTTGCGGGTTGTCGTCATATCACGGCCTGTTCCCCGCCGCGCCCGGGCGTCGGCATTGCGCCGGCGATTGTCTATGCAGCGCATATTTGCGGCGCCGACAAGATCCTCTCCATGGGCGGCGTTCAGGGCGTCGCCGCGATGACCTATGGCCTGTTTGATTTGCCACCGGCCAACATTTTGGTCGGTCCGGGAAACCAATTCGTAGCGGAGGCCAAGCGCATCCTGTTCGGGCGCGTGGGGATCGACATGATTGCCGGGCCGACCGATAGCTTGATTTTGGCGGATGGAAGTGCCGATCCGCAGATCGTTGCCACAGACCTCGTCAGCCAGGCCGAGCACGGATACAATTCGCCCGTATGGCTCGTCACGGACACCCGTTCGCTGGCTGAACAGGTCATGGCGATGGTGCCGGACCTGATTGAGGACTTGCCGGAGTTGAACCGCGAAAATGCCCGAGCGGCCTGGAAAGATTATGCCGAGGTCATCATCTGTGCGGATCGCGAAGAGATGGCGCGGTGCTCGGATGATTACGCGCCCGAGCATCTCACCGTGCAGGCCGAAGACCTCGATTGGTGGCTCGACCGACTGACCTGTTACGGTTCGCTCTTTTTGGGCGAGGAGACGACAGTAGCCTATGGCGACAAAGCCACAGGGACGAACCACGTATTGCCGACATCCGGCGCGGCCAGCTACACCGGCGGGCTCAGCGTGCACAAGTATATGAAAATCGTGACCTGGCAGCGTGCGACCCGGGAGGGCGCGCGACCGATCGCCGAGGCAACAGCGCGGATCTCACGCCTGGAAGGCATGGAAGGCCATGCGCGCGCCGCGGATGTGCGCCTTGCAAAGTATTTTCCGGGGCGAAACTTCGATTTGAGCGCCGATGCATGAGGCGGCCCAGCTCTTTGACCTGACGGGCCGTGTGGCCTGTATCACGGGCGCGAGCTCTGGTCTGGGACGACGTGCGACGAAGGCTCTGGCGCAAGCAGGAGCGCGGGTCGTTGGCGTCGCGCGTCGCGCTGACGCTTTGCAGGAGATGGCGGCAGAGATTGGCGAAACGGCGGCGGCTGTACCGGGCGATGTCGCAGACAAAGGGTCGCTCGACGCGCTCAGGGAGGCGATTATCGCGCCTTTTGGCGCACCTGATATAGTTGTCCATGCAGCGGGCATCAATACACGCCAACCCGCCGATGAGGTCACTGAAGAGGATTGGAACACATCGCTCGCCCTCAATCTCTCGGCCCCATTTTTTCTAAGCCAGGCTTTGGTGCCGACCATGAAAGAACGGGGATGGGGGCGGATCGTGCATTTCGCCTCGCTTCAGAGCTTTCGGGCCTTTCCGGCCGGGATTGCCTATGGTGCCACGAAGGCTGGGATAACCCAATTGACCCGCGCCATGGCTGAGGCGTGGTCGCGCCATGGGATTTGTATCAACGCCATCGGGCCGGGCTTTTTCCCGACAGAACTGACCCAAGCGGTGTTCGAGGATGACGAAAGGGCCGCGCGCAACGCGTCGCAGACCTGCATCGGTCGAAACGGGCGGCTTTCCGACATTGACGGCCCGTTGGTTTTTCTGTGCTCCAAGGCCAGCGATTATGTGACCGGTCAGGTTCTCATGGTCGATGGAGGGTACACCGCGAAATGAAGGCGCTGATTTATGAAGGCGTTGAGACGCTGACCCATCGGGACGCCCCACCGCCCCAGCCGGCACCTGGAGAGGAACTCATCCGGATTGAAGCAGTGGGCATCTGCGGCTCTGACATGCATGCCTATCTGGGACATGATAACCGTCGTCCCGCGCCTCTCATTCTGGGCCATGAAGCCGCCGGTACAATCGAAACCGGCCCGCGCGCGGGTGAGCGCGTGACGATCAACCCGCTCGTGACCAACCCGGACAGCCTCTATTCGAGGCAGGGTCGCGAAAACCTCTGCCCGGATCGTCAGATCATTTCGATGCCGCCTCGCGAAGGGGCATTTGCCCAGTTTCTTGCGATGCCCGCACGAAATCTCGTCACTATTCCCGATCATGTCCCTACGGACAGGGCCGCGCTGGCGGAGCCTCTAGCGGTTAGCTGGCATGCTGCGCGTCTGGGATTGGTCGCGCTTCATCCGGATAGTGAGCGGACGGCTCTTGTGATAGGCGGCGGAGCGATCGGGCTTGCGGCGGCCTTGTGCCTCAGAGCCCAAGGCTGTGACGCGATCACGATCTCTGAGCCCAACGCGGCGCGGCGCGGCTATTTGATTGACACGTGCGGCGAGAAAGCTGTCAAGGCTCCGGATAAAATGTTTGACCTCGTGGTCGATGCAGTTGGTTTTGCTGCCACGCGCGCGGCGGCATCGCATTGCGTGCGTCCTGGCGGCGTGATCGTTCACATCGGATTGGGTGAGGATGAAGGTGGTCTTGATATCCGCCGTATGACTCTTCAAGAGATCACGTTCATCGGCACATACACGTATTCAGCACAGGACTTTCGGGACACGGCGGCGGCTCTTTTCGATGGGCGATTGGGCCCTCTAGACTGGTTCGAGGTGCGCGATCTGTCTGACGGTGCCGATGCGTTTCGTGCGTTGCGCGCAGGAGAGGTGGCCGCACCTAAGATCGTTCTTCATCCCTGGCACTGAAAGCAACATCGCAAGGAGAGATCACAATGTACAAGAATATCCTGGTACCCGTCGCGCTCGATCATGGTTTGTCACCCAAAACGCTCTCAATTGCCAGAAAACTGGCGGAGCCGGATGCTGCGATCGTGGCGTTGCATGTGCATGAAGAGCCAGAGCATTCGGTGCGCGCTTACGTGGATCAAACCCTGATGCAGAAGGCCTATGAGACAGCCAACACGCTCTTGCATGAAAAGATCGACGGGCATGACGGCGTGACGGCTGAAATTGTGCAGGGTCACACCTATCGTAGCATCATCGACTATGCCCAAACCCATGGCATCGACTGCATTGTCATGGGTTCTCACAAACCAGGTTTGAGTGACTACCTTCTGGGCTCTACGGCGGCCCGTGTCGTGCGTCATGCGTCCTGCGCCGTACATGTCTATCGCTCGTCCTGAGCCCCACACATGGGCGTCAACGCCCCTAGAGAAAGGCCAAAGGCATGAATATCGACAAGAAGATCACGGATGATCTTGTCGCGAACGGGATCAAATTTGTCACCACAGTGCCCTGTAAACAGCTGGCCGGTGTGATCGATGAAATCGACCAGCGAAACGAGATCTATCATATCCCTTCCAACAAGGAGGATGAGGGCATGGGGCTCTGCGCGGGCGCCTTCATGGGGGGGCAGCGCCCGGCGATCATCATGCAGAACACCGCGATCGGCGTCACGATCAATACGCTTGCGACGCTGATTCAGTATTACCGGATGCCGCTGCCGATGATTATCAGCTATCGCGGCGAGTTACGCGAACCGGTGGCATGCCAGGTGGAAATGGCCGTGCACACAAAGGCGCTGCTCGCACAAATGGCGATCCCGACCTATCACTTCCACACGCAGTCGGATGTCGAGGAACTCGACAACATTCTCAAATACACGTTCATGTGCAACAAGCCGGTGGCGGTCCTCACCGATGCCAATTTCTGGGGAGGCTATGGCGACCAATGATCCGTTCCGAAATTCTCAAGGAAATCGCCCCGATCCTGCGGGATCAGCTCGTGGTCTGTAACATCGGCATTCCAAGTCAGGAACTGCACGCCATCGATGATCAGCCGAGCAATTTCTACATGCTGGGGACGATGGGGCTTGCATCCTCCATCGGGCTGGGATTGGCGCTGGCGCAGCCCAAGCCGGTCATCGTGATTGATGGCGACGGCTCGGTTCTGACCAATCTTGGCACGTTGCCCACGATCGCGAACAATGTCGCGAACAATTACATCCTAATGATCATCGACAACGGCTCCTACGGCTCGACCGGCGATCAGCCCACCTATACCGGAAAGAAGACCTCCCTTGCCGGTATGGCGCGGGAAGCGGGATGTGACAATGTGATCGAGGTGCAGGACGTCGATACCGGTGCTGCGCTGCAAGCGGCTCTCGATTGCGGACAGATGACCGTGATGGTGGTCAAATGCGATAGCGGCAACGCCAAGATGCCGGTCATAACGATGGACCCGGTGGTGATCCGGGACCGATTTATGAAGGCGGTGCAGGCCTAGGCGCTTCGACCAACCGCGCGCAGATCGTTTCCGTGGCGGTGTTGCGCGCGTGAGCCTTAAGGCTTGGCAAAGCGTTCCGGATCAAGAACACTCGCGTTCAAGAGTGCAATTGAACCAAAAGGACATCGCATGCGTGACGACCCAAGCGCATCCGGGGGCACCCAGACACTAGACAATCTGTGCGATTTTGTTCTCGCCACGCGAGCCGAGGACATTCCCCAACCGACATTGGAACGCGCGGCACTTTTGCTTCTGGACACGCTTGGCATTTGCGCAGCCGCCGCCCCTATGGAGGCCGGACAGATCGCGCGGGAAACGGCGCATCGGTTCTTTGCCGCGTCAAGTGCCACCGATACGGCACCGATGCTGTTTGACGGACGCGTGGCGAGCCTCTCCGGGGCTATTTTCGCGGCGGCCAGCCAGATCGATAACCTGGACGGCCATGACGGGTACAACCCGACCAAGGGTCATATCGGCGTTGTTGCTATCCCGGCCTTGGTAACCCTTGCGCATCACAGGCCGGATCTGTCCGGACGTGAGGCGTTGACGGCGCTTGTGCTGGGCTATGAGGTGGCAGGCCGTGCCGGGATCGCCTTGCACGCCTCGGTGAGCGATTATCATACCTCCGGCGCGTGGAACGCGTTAGGTGTCGCAGCAATGGCCGCCCGTCTGAGAGGATTGAACAACGATCAATTGCGCGAAGCCTTGGGCATTGCCGAATATCACGGGCCCCGCAGTCAGATGATGCGCGAGATTGCCAATCCAACGATGCTTCATGACGGCTCTGGTTGGGGCGGCTTGGCAGGCATCACGGCTGCGCTGATGGCAGAGCAGGGCTTCACCGGCGCGCCGGCGATTACCGTTGAGGCTCCGGACGCGGCGCCGCACTGGGCCGATATCGGTCAGTTCTGGCAGGTGGATCATCAGTATATCAAACCCTATCCGGTGTGCCGATGGGCGCATGCCGCCATAGATGCGGCGCGCGAGATGATCGACATGCACGGCGTGCGTGCCGAAGATATCGTGCGCGTTCGGATCGGCAGCTTTGACAATGCCGTGGCGCTCTATCCCGGCATGCCGCAGACGACATCGCAGGCGCAATACAGCCTGACTTTCGCCGTCGCCGCTCAGATCGTGCACGGGCATATCGGATTGGCGCAAATCTCCGGCGCGGGTCTGGTGGACCCGGCGGTGGCGCGACTGGTCGAGGCGACCGATATGGTGGCAGAACCGCGCCACGAGGCGCGTTTCCCAGAGGGCCGATGGGCGGATGTATCCTTCACCTTGCGAGACGGGCGGGTCATTAAATCTGGCGATGTTCATGCCCGTGGCGGACCAGAGCGGCCCTTTTCCTCCGATGATATTCGACGGAAGTATAAGGAATTCGCTGGCGACTCGCTGGGCCGAACTCGCGCGTCAGCGCTGGCCGAGGCGATCCTCGCGCTGACACAGGAAGGATCTACGTTCGCCGACGTCGCGGCGCATCTTTACGACCCGCTTTGATGCCTTCAAATACGGTCGAATAGACGTCCGGGTGCGATTTTGGGTCGGGGTAGACCCAACTCCTGACACAGAACGAAAACCATGGCTTGATTTGAGGTTACGACCGGCAGGCCGGTCTCTGTCTCGATCCGTGCAACGGCTTCGACCGCGCGCATATCGGTGCAGGACAGAACGATTGCCTGCACCTCGGGCGTCACCGCTTTGAGCGCCAGATCATAGACCTCATCGGGGACGAGTTCGCCCTGACCGTAATTTCCAAGCGCGCGCCCGATATCCGCGCGGGCCACCGTCTCGATCCCGTTTTGCGCCAGAAACTGCACCGCCTGATCGTTGATCTCGCCGAGATAGGGTGAGGAAAA
>JBCCNY010000057.1:0-11622 GCA_039025595.1 Pseudomonadota bacterium
AAGTAATCGCCAAAGCTGAAATTGCCCAGCATTTCGAAAAACGTATGGTGGCGCGCGGTGTAACCCACATTGTCGAGGTCATTGTGCTTGCCCCCGGCGCGCACGCATTTCTGCGAGGTTGTAGCCCGCGTATAATCCCGTCGTTCCACCCCCGTGAATAGATTCTTAAACTGAACCATCCCGGAATTGGTGAACATCAACGTGGGATCGTTGCGCGGAACCAAGGGGGAGCTCTCGACCACCGCATGATCGTTCCGTTCGAAGAAGTTCAGAAAGGTCGATCGGATCTCATTCAGGCTCGGCATGGCTCACTCGGGTTTTCGCTTTGAAACAGGCCTGCGAGGTGTAGCCGTGGCACCCGAGCTTGTCCACTGATTGCCACCGGAGCACCATGGAAAAAGGGCCAAGCGCATCGCTCGGCCCCCGTCTCGTTTCATTTCAGTCTTTCAGAGCCTGTTACGCTTCAAGGATATCGTCATCAGCAGCAGTATCCTTCGCTTCACCCGGCGGCATATCGAAATCAAGCCCGTGTGCGGCGCGGATCTTATCCTCGATCTCATAGGCGATATCGGTGTTCTCGCGCAGAAACTGCTTGGCATTTTCTCTGCCCTGCCCGATCCGCTCATCGCCATAGCTGAACCAGCTGCCGGACTTTTCGACCACCCCTGCTTTGACACCAAGATCGAGCAACTCGCCTGTCTTCGAGACGCCCTCGCCATACATGATGTCAAACTCGACCTGCTTGAAGGGCGGAGCCATCTTGTTCTTAACCACCTTCACACGGGTCTGGTTACCGACAATTTCGTCGCGATCCTTGATCGCGCCAATGCGACGGATATCCAGACGCACGGAGCTGTAGAATTTCAGCGCATTGCCGCCTGTCGTGGTCTCGGGGCTGCCGAACATCACGCCGATTTTCATGCGGATCTGGTTAATGAAGATGACTGTACATTTGGAGCGATTGATCGACCCGGTGAGCTTGCGCATGGCCTGACTCATCAGACGCGCCTGCACGCCGACATTGCTGTCGCCCATATCCCCTTCGAGCTCGGATTTGGGCGTCAGCGCGGCCACCGAATCCACAACGATCATGCTGACCGCACCGGACCGCACAAGCGTATCGACAATCTCCAGTGACTGCTCCCCGGTATCAGGCTGTGAGATCAGCAACTCGTCCAGATCGACGCCAAGCTTTCTGGCATAGATCGGATCCAGCGCGTGTTCGGCATCGACAAAGGCGCAAACGCCGCCCTTCTTTTGCTCCTCGGCCACGCAATGCAGCGTGAGCGTCGTCTTACCGGAGCTTTCCGGGCCATAAATTTCAACAATACGGCCCTTGGGCAGCCCCCCGATCCCGAGCGCGATGTCCAGCCCCAGAGAGCCGGTCGAGGTTGCCTCGACCTCCTGCACCGGGTTCTCGCCCCCGAGTTTCATGATCGAGCCCTTGCCAAACTGCCGTTCGATTTGGGCGAGCGCGCTGTCGAGCGCCTTTTGACGATCTGCGTTTTTCTTGGGGTCCATTGTCAGAAGATCTGCCGTTGCCATTCCTGTCATCATCCTTATTCCATAGCCCGCGCAGGGCGTCCACGACTGCTTTGTTCACCTCTTGTTCTAGTTCTATGAAGACAAAAGGAGAACATTTCAAGAAAATTGTTCGTAATTGATTTTTCCCTGCAAGCGTTAAAGAGTTGTTTACGAGCGTAAAAAAACGAGCAGGCCCTGCCATGATGGTGTTTTCAAAGGAAAAGCTTGTCTTTCTGTCCATTCCGAAGACAGGCAGCACCGCCTATCAGGAGGCGTTGGCATCCCAGGCCAGCCTCGTGGTGCGCGACCCGCCCGAGCTGAAACATGCGCCGCTTTTCCGCTACAACCGGTTCTTTCGACCGGCGCTTGAAAAGTTCTGTGAAGGACCGTTTGAGATTGTGGCCGTGATGCGCGAGCCTGTCGACTGGCTGGGCAGTTGGTATCGCTATCGGGCGCGCGAAAACCTGCGAAACGCACGGACATCTACAGCGGGCCTCTCCTTTGAGGCTTTCATCGAAGGCTATCTCGCCCAACCAAGACCCGCCTTTGCGCAGGTCGGCTCACAAGCGAAGTTTCTGGAACCGCAGGCCAATGGGACCGCAGTGACGCATCTTTTCCGCTACGACGATCAGGCAGGACTGCAAACCTATCTGGCCACTCGCCTCGGTCAGCCCGTTCAGCCTATATGGCAGAACATCTCGCCGACTGCTCCTTTAAGCCTGACGAAAGGTCTGCGCGCTCAGCTCGAACAGGATTTTGCAGCTGATTTCAGTCTTTACGACAGCATCTTGCCACGAGGCATTTATGAACCGCCCGAACGCGGCGCAGCCCAATCCCACCGCTAACGCTCTACTGTGTCGGGACAGGTTCGGGTGAAACAATGAGCCCCATCTGCTGTTGAACAGTTTCGGTCAGCTCGACCAGAGAAAAGGGTTTGGGCAGAAAAACCGAATTCGGAATGCGCGACTGAATTTCACCAAACGCTTCCTCTGCATAGCCGGATATAAACACAACCCGCGTATCAGGTCGCTTTTCCAGTGCCTCTATCACCCAGCTTGGCCCATCAATACCCGGCATCACCACGTCGGAGACAAAAACATCGATCCGCAGTTCGGAATCTTCGAGCCGCTCCAGAGCCGCTTCAGCGGAATCGGCCTCGTAGACCGTGAGCCCCCGCAATTGCAACGCGCGGCTGGCAAAGGCGCGGACGGGTGCCTCATCCTCGACCAAGAGAACAGCGCCTTCGCTGGGTTTGCTGAGAGCCGGCGCGTTGCTGGCGGCTGGTTTCTCGGGTACTGGCGCGTCATGGGCAGGAAAATACATGCGGAACGTGGTTCCCTCGCTCGGCACGCTATCGACAAAGATGAATCCGCCGGTCTGTTTGATGATCCCATAGGCGGTTGACAGTCCCAAGCCCGTCCCCTCGCCCGTTCGTTTCGTCGTATAGAAGGGCTCGAATACTTTTTGCAGTTTTTCAAGCGGAATACCGTGGCCCTCATCGGCCACGCAAACCTGCACATACCGACCGGGCGACACAACCGCACGATCCCGTTGCAAGGGTTCCTTCAGCTCTACGTTTTCCGTCTCGATCCGGATATCACCGCCGCGTTCTCGCATGGCGTCACGGGCATTGACAACCAGGTTCATTAGGACCTGTTCGAGCTGGCGCTTGTCGGCGCGGATCGACCACAGCATCGGGTCGTGACTGAGCGACAACGTCACCTTCTCACCCACAAGCCGGTTCAACAGATGCGTGAGATCGGATAGCATATCGCGCAAATCCATAATCTCCGGGCGAAGTGTTTGTTTGCGCGAATAGGCCAGCAACTGGCTCACCAAAGCTGCCGCGCGATTGGCGTTCTGGTTGATTTGGATCAGGTCCGCGTAATCCTGATCGCCTTGATCATGGCGCAACAGAAGCAGATCGCAATGCCCTGTAATCGCAGTCAAAAGATTATTGAAATCATGCGCAACGCCACCTGCCAGCTGACCAATGGCCTGCATCTTTTGACTTTGGACGAATTGCGCCTCGAGCGATTTGTGGGCCGTCGCATCGTTCAGAACAGCGATCAAGACAGGAACATCATCCTCCATCGCGCGGTTAAGCGTGACCTGCACGAAAACCTCACGATCCGGCCGCTTGATACGCAGAAACTCGGAATGCAGACCGCCCCTTTGCTCGGCGGCATCATTGAGCCAGTCGCCCATGGATCGGCCCAATCCCTCAACCAATTCAGAAAGTGAACGATTTGTCAGCTTGGGCTGCGCGAGTAAGTCTCGCGCCAACGGGTTCGATAGAAGAATTTTGCCATCGCGTGACAGCTTCAGCAGCGGGACAGGCAGGTGATCGAAGAAATTCCAATCATTTGGCTTCAGATCCTGACAGCCATCCCGCGGAAAGAGACAAAGATGATGATCACCCGTCTCGTCGGTGAAGCGAACAACAAGCGCCTCCAGCACACCCTGCTTCGTAGATATTGAATTCAAAAGGCTGGATTTGATCGGAAGCGTGACAAAGATATCCGACAACTCGGTCGCGTCCGCGCCAAACAACCGCTCCGCTGCGGTGTTCATTGACTGAATCGTATTGTCGGAACCAAGCTTTACAAGTGCGAGGGCCGAGGGAAACTGGTGAAAATCAGACAGATCACCGGCCTGTTCAAACCGCCAAAGCAAGCGCCCATCAACGTCTGTCACGACAGAAATACGCAGCCGCCCGTTCTTCGTTTCGAGTACTTCTCGTTCTGTCGATGTTCGATCCAATCGCGCCTGCATCTCGTCGACGACCCGCGCCAGATCTGATGAGTGACTTTCGAGAAAGGCCTGCAGCGTGTTGCGACCGGGGAGTTCGGTCGTCTGTGGTGCGAAGAGTTTGTTAGCAGCTGGATTGGCATAAAGAACGTTTCCCGATGCCGTTGTGAGGATGCCGGCGACATCATCGCCCGCAAGCAGCGATTGCGCCCAACCCGACGCATCCAGATCTGAGTGAGCGACGTGCCGCAACATGAATTTGAGCCAAGCGGCGGACGTCATCAGAATGAGTGCGACCAAACCGAATACGACCTGGATGAACACATCCGGTATCATCACCGCCGCGGCGGTAAATACGAGAGAAACGATAAACACGCCTATGGGGCGGGGAAGTGAAGGACTGCCCGCGCTTTGTTGGGTCGAAAAGGGTGCACCCGTTAAGGCCAACTGCCCTCCTTATCGCAATGAAGGGGCCTGAGACGTTCTGACCGTTGAGCGTTAATGGTGAGTTAATAGCAGATTGCACACACACGATAAAGTTGTAATGTAATTTTTTCATTACACCATGTCGTGCCTGACCGACAGAACAGTACCCGCGATGAATTCAGTTTGAGCAGGTCAAAACCGACAGAAAAAAGCCGTCGCCTGTATCGTTTATCGGCCAGCGCTTCGTCACATCGAGTGTCCAGTGCGGGTGCTCCGCCAAGAACGCTTGGATTTGATCCTCATTTTCCTGATTCAGGATGGAACATGTTGTATATGCGATACGTCCGTCCGGGCGGGTCAACTCTGCTGCGCGTCTCAGAATGTCGGACTGCATTTGGCATAGCGCCTTTAGTCGTTCTGGGGTAAGCGCCCATTTGGCCTCCGGATGACGCCGCCAGGTGCCACTGCCCGAACATGGCGCATCACACAGAACCAGATCAAATGGGCCGTTCCGTTTAATCGTTTCTGCCGACAAGATCTCGACCTTGATCCCAGCCCGTCGGGCACGCCTCGGCAGGTCGTTCATGCGACATGGATCTGAATCATAAGCAAAGAAGCGTGCGTTGTGCTGCGCGGCAAGCGCCAGCGTTTTGCCACCGCCACCTGCGCAATAGTCCAGAATTTGGCTGTCTTTCAGCGACTTAAGACACGCCATCGCGGCTTGGGAATGGGCATCCTGAAGCTCTGCCTCCCCGGTATGATAAGCGTTAGACTGACCGAAACGACGCGCAGCTTCACGCAGATGCAACGCGCTTTCGACCCCTGCGACAATCTCTGTGACGATCCCATCTTTGGCCAGCGCTGCAATGAGAGCGTCGCGCGTCGTTTTCCGCGCATTCACCCTAAGGGTAATCGGCGCGCGCTTGCGCAACCTATCGGCCGCCTGTTGCGCGCCTTTGTCTCCGAGGCTCGCGACAAATTCCTCCATCAGCCACTGTGGGAGATCCGATGGCGCATCCGGTGGCATGGCGTGGGTATTCGCGCCGTTCACGCGCTGTTCGGCCTCTGTGAGCTGGGCAGGCGCATAGGTGGCACCTGAGAAAAGAGTTGCTGGATCGTGACCCTGAGCTCGGATCTGACCGAGCATGATGGCGCGACCCGTCATCTTGCCACCTTGCGCGGCGTAGCTGTCACGGCACCTCAGCGCCTGATACACATAATCACGAACCGCGGCACGATCTTTCGAACCCGCATATCGCGCACGGCGCGCCCAGCTTGTCAGCGCCTTTTCGGCAGGTACATTTTCGAGTATCCGATCGATCACATCGATTGCCGCCTGAACCCGCGCAGCTGGCGTCATAGTACCAGCTCTCCGCGATCACGCGGGATAATCTGGTTAACCGATCCGGTAATTGGGGCTTTCACGCGTGATCTGCACATCGTGGACGTGGCTTTCTTTCAGACCCGCGCCGGTGATTTTTACGAACTGACAGAGCTGGCGCATGTCATCGACCGTGGCACAGCCGGTATAGCCCATCGCGGCCCGCAGCCCCCCGACGAGCTGATGAATGACAGTGCTGGCCGACCCCTTATAGGGCACCTGCCCTTCAATGCCCTCGGGCACCAGTTTATCGCTCGCCGCATCCTTCTGAAAATAACGATCGGCAGAACCGGAAGCCATGGCGCCCAAAGATCCCATACCGCGATAGGCTTTGAAGCTACGACCTTGGTAGAGGATAACCTCGCCGGGCGATTCATCGGTGCCTGCCAACATGGAGCCCACCATTGCGCAGGACGCACCGGCCGCGATAGCCTTGGCAAAATCGCCCGAAAATTTGATCCCGCCATCGGCAATAACCGGAATGTCACCCGCCGCCTCGGCGCAATCTCCGATCGCCGTGAGTTGCGGCACACCGACGCCCGCGACCATCCGCGTGGTACAGATGCTTCCAGGGCCGATCCCGACCTTGACGGCATCCGCACCGGCGCCGATCAGGGCGCGGGTGCCTTCGGCTGTGGCCACATTGCCGGCGACGACCTGCACTTCGTTCGACAGGGTCTTGGCCCGCTCGACCGCCAATGCCACGCCTTCGGAATGACCATGCGCCGTGTCGATCACGATCATATCCACCCCGGAATCAACCAGTGCCTGGCTACGCTCAAACCCCGCATCGCCCACGGTAGAGGCTGCTGCCACGCGCAGGCGGCCCAAACTGTCCTTGCAAGCCGACGGGTTCAACACGGCCTGCTCTGTATCCTTCAGGGTAAGCAAACCGGTGAGCTTCCCCTCTCCGTCAGTGACCAGAAGTTTCTCGATCCGACGCGCCTTCATCAATTGTTTGGCTTCTTCCAGATCGGCGGGTTCCGCTAGCATCGCCAGATTATCGGAGGTCATCATCACATGGACAGGCGTGTCATCGGAGGTGGCAAATCGCATATCGCGATTGGTCACGATACCCAAAACGCGACCGTTGTCGCCCACAACCGGGAAGCCCGTGAAATTATAACGCTCAATCAGCGCCTTGGCATCGGCCAGGGTCTGATCGGACGTGAGTGTCACAGGGTTGTAGACGATCCCGGATTCAAAGCGTTTCACGCGCCGTACCTGACGGGCCTGTTCCTCAACACTGAGGTTGCGATGGATCACCCCCATGCCACCGGCCTGCGCCATGCCGATCGCCATCTGCGCCTCGGTCACCGTATCCATGGCGGAGCTCAGCAGGGGTATATTGAGCGAGATGGACTTCGTTACGCGGGTCCGAGTATCGGCTGTGGCGGGTAGCACGCTCGATTTTGCAGGAACCAGCAGAACGTCGTCGAAGGTGAGGGCCTCACGAATCTCCATGGCGGTTCTCCTGTCCAGGATCGTTTGGCGGTTCCCTATTGCACGGGTCGCGTCCAATGGAAAGAGGCGTTCGGTCACAATGCGATGTAGCGAGAAGCTCAAAGGCCTCGCTTACCGGAAAAAAGGCAAATTGGATGCGTCTAAGAAGAAGCTTTGCACGAAGGACCGAGACGTCCTGGCTCCCAACAAAAAGGAGGATGATAACTATGAAAACCGTCAATAAACGCGAGCCTAATTGCTGCTCAAATCATAAACAGGAATGCTCGGCCCTGCGCCCGAACATGTTCTGACCTCGCGGGCCGGACGCGCTGTAGCCACAAAAGGCCTGCATAAACGAAGAGAGGGCCGATACAAGAGACCGGCCCTCGCTTATCACAGACAGACTGACGCTATCGCAAGACGATTTAGAATTCTTTAGCCAAAGACACGATGAAGTTGCGCCCCGTCGCCCGACGCGCCGACAAAAAGGGTCGGTAGTTCCGGTTGAAGACGTTTTCGATGCTGAAACGCACCTCCGTGCCTTCCCAAACGCCCTGTTGCGGAGCTACTGTCATACGCACGTTGCTCACAAAATAATCGGACGCCTCCCCAAGATTATTGGTTCTGCCGCCTGCGCCGTAGACGCCCTCCCAACTGACATCGATGCCGTTTGCGAAATTCCGGCCTAGCGTCAGACGCGCAGTATCTTGAGCGATGCCGCGGAAAACGCGGGTTTGACCATTAGCGAGTGTTTCTTCTGCATCCACGATCTGGCCGTTGAAATCAGCGTAATAGCCCTGCAACGTCGAATATGAGGCTTCGAGTTCAAAGCCCATTGTATCTACGTCCGTGACACCCTGGAAAGAATTCACGTCCGATAACTCGGTAAAGTAGACATTGCCGCGGACCGCCAGATTGTCGCCCGCAATGAGCACGTCCCCGCCATCGTAAGATGCACCGAACTCGTATGTGGTTGCTTTTTCAGATTCCATCAGTGCTGGCGCCAGCACATCGTCGATGATGGGCATAACCTCGGTGTAAGCCACGCTTCCGAACACGGCAAAGCCATTATTGAAGGCATAGCGCGCGGACAAACCGCCCATTAAGGCGTCATCGCTGAACTCAACATTGTTGGCCGTGTCGGTAACAGTCTGGTCCTCGTAGCGAAGTGCGGGCGTGAAGGTCCAGTTTCCGACATCAATCTCGTCAATCAGGAAAACCGAGAAACTTTCCTTTTCGCCCTCTGGAATACCAATGCCGGCCTGGCCTGGCAGGGGCCGATCGCGAAACTGATATTCGAGGCCTGCGACCAGATTGTGGTTCAAGGCACCGGTTGTAAAAAATGCACGGTTTTTTGCTGTGACAGTTGTTGTTTCATACACCTGATCCGCGTTGAACGTGCCACATATGAAAGAGTTTGGAAAAAACGGCGGACAAGGAGTCTCAATGCTTACCGGTGGCCCTGGAAAGAAGGGATTCGGTATGCTTCCTACGCCTGACAGAAAGATTTGTTCATCGGCAAACGAGTATTGCAGGCTGAAATCGATCAGATCGTTTCCGACCGGGTTAAATCCGTATTCTACAGCTAGCGTCGTCGAATCTACGTCACGATCTACGTTTCCAATGAAATCTGGAAAGGCCGTGAAGGACTCGAAAGGGACATCAAACTGGGTAGTCCGCGCATCGGTGTAAGAGACTTCAAAGCTATGGGCATCGTCGTTGCCAAACGTGACTTTGCCCTTCGCGAGGAAGGAATGGTCGTCGGTATCCTTCGCTGCCGGATTGATAGAAACGCCACCGCCATCCTCGCGCACACCCAAAGTTCTTTGAGTGTAGTTGAACAATAATTCCACGTTTTTTGTTGGCTGCCATGCGACAAGACCGGACCGTACGATGCCCTGACCATTGGTACGGAACTCCACCAGAGGGCGGAACACAAAGCCGACTTCGCCATCTGTGAAATCAGACGCATCTTTGGTCTCGAGGCGCACCACACCTCCGACCACGCCAGAGCCGAATTCGAAAGAGCCCGTTGTCCCCCGGATCACCTCAACTTCCCTGAAGAGGGTCGGATCGGTGAAAAGCTGGGTGGAGTTACGATAGAATTCCTCTGCCCCGCGCGTCACACCATCGATCTGGATTAGAACCTTGTTGTCCGTGCCAAAGGTGAAATTGGAGCCAAATCCGCGAATATTGATGCCCGATCCCACCGGCGTCGCCCCGTTGATCAGCGACACGCCCGGAACCGAGTCGATCAGTTCAGCGATCGTGCCTGCTTGCCGGTCGTCGATCTCGGCTTGATCGATGACTGTCACGGACGTCGCTGTATCGGTGCGCACCGCTCGCTTACTTTCGCTGACAACGACTGTGCCGATATCAAACGCGTCTGCATCATCCTGGGCAAAACCCGCCAGTGTTGAGAGGGCCAGACCTGACGTTGCAAGTCCGGCCATCGAAAGCCATGTTTTGTGAGCCATGCACAAACCTTCCTCGTTCCCCAAAAAGGGGCTAGCGCAATGCTGGCTCGCAGAAGGCTCGCTGTCGGAATGATTAACGAATTACGACAGTTTTCATATGTGTCAAGAAATCGAAAATGGTTTCCAGATCAGTGGTTTTTTTGCCACAATGCAACCGATTGGTTTTATCGCCCAAGACAGTGGTCAAACCGCCCGCCAGACGTCCCGTCTTGAGCTTTGGCACAGGTGCGAGGGGAACCGATGGCGTTCAACGCCTAGTGCTATGGATTGAACCCTTGCAGCATTCCTGAGCTCTACGTAAGCCTCGCAAGACGCATCAAAGGAAATGGGATGACAGATCGAGATCCTGCTGTGCAGAATTCTGAAAATGATGGATCTGAAGGCCACGGATACGAGCAAGGTCGCCTCGATCTACCGTTTGTCGGGATTTCAACCTTCGGAAAACGGCCCTATCTGGCAGACTGGTCGAAGATCGACGCGGAAGTCGCTGTTTTAGGTGCACCTTTTGACGCTGGCACGCAATGGCGATCCGGAGCTCGATTTGGTCCGCGGAGCGTGCGAGAAGCATCCACGCTCTTTTCATTCGGTCATGCCGGGGCCTATGACCATGAGGATGACGCGACCTATCTCCCCGGATCGGTGCGCATCGTCGACTTGGGCGACGCCGATATCGTGCATACCGATACGATCAAGAGCCATAGGAATATCGAGACCGGCGTACGCGCCATCCTGGATGCGGGCGCCCTACCCGTCGTGATCGGCGGCGATCATTCGGTCAATATTCCCTGTATCGAGGCCTATGAGGATCACGGCGACATTCACGTTCTACAGATTGACGCACATCTGGATTTTGTCGATATCCGCCACGGTGTGACACGCGGCCATGGCAACCCGATGCGCCGCGCCGCGGAAAAACCTTATGTGACCGGCCTCACGCAACTTGGCATACGCAATGTCAGCTCCACCGCGCGCGAAGGCTATGAGGATGCCCGCGCACGCGGCGCGGATATCTTGTCAGTACGACAGGTGCGCGCGCTGGGCGCGCTGGAGACCGCCTCACGCGTGCCAGAGGGTGCGCGGGTTTACATCACAATTGATATCGACGCATTTTGTCCGTCGATCGCGCCGGGCACAGGAACGCCCAGCCATGGTGGTTTTCTGTATTATGAAGTACTGGAGATCCTGCAGCACGTGGCCTGTCGCCATGAGATTGTCGGCATCGATCTGGTTGAAGTTGCCCCGGATTACGACCTAACGGGATCTACGTCGATCCTTGCGGCGCAGCTTTTGCTGAATCTGCTGGGCTTCATTTTTCACGCGCGCGCGTGAGCGCGTCCAACAAGGATGTATAGTCTGCCAAGTCGTGCTGTCGGCCCATCGTGTCGGACCAGCGTTTTGCGTAAATCCCGTGCATGCTCTCGCTGACTTGCGGCTTGCCCCGACCGGTCTGGCCGCTTCCCAATTTGCTCGTTTCACTACCCGGCGGCAGGCCACATGCGGGATCACGCGCGGCACGGGTGAGATGATCATCAAACTGCCCGCCATGCGCCTTCATGAAAGCAAAACCGGCCTGATGCGTTGCCTTCTTGATGATCGCCGGGTCCCTGACCCCGATGAAAC
>JBCCNY010000058.1:0-11584 GCA_039025595.1 Pseudomonadota bacterium
CAAATGCGCCGGACATCAAGAAAACAACGGGGAAAACACATGACACGTTCCAAACCAACCAACTGGATACATCACGACGACGCGGCGATTGAGAATGCGATCCGCCGTGGTGCGACGCGCCGTGATCTGATCAAAATGCTCGTGGCCTCAGGCGTAACAGTGGGTACAGCATCTTCTTTGGTTTTGAGCGCTGACCAGGCCGTTGCGGCCACTCCTGTCTCTGGGGGACATCTCAAAGCGGCGGGGTCCTCTTCGTCCACTGCGGATACGCTGGATCCGGCCAAAGCGTCGCTGTCCACCGACTATTCGCGGTGTTGTGCAGTCTACAACCGTCTGACCTTCCTTAACGCTCAGGGCGAAGTGGAAATGGAACTGGCCGAAAACGTAGAGTCAGACGATGCAAAAACCTGGATGGTAACGCTGAAATCCGGTGTCGAGTTCCACGACGGTAAACCGTTCACATCCGCCGACGTTGTATATTCGTTGAAACGCCACCTTGATCCGGCGGTCGGCTCCAAGGTCAATGCCATCGCGCAGCAGATGGTTGAGATAACGGCCAAGGGTGATTTGGGCGTCGAAATTGTCTTGGCTGAATCCAACGCCGATCTGCCTACAATCCTGTCGCTGCACCATTTCCTAATCGTTGCTGACGGAACCACTGATTTCTCCAAGGGCAATGGCACAGGTTCCTTTATGATGGAAACCTTTGAGCCCGGCGTGAAGTCCATCGCGGTCAAAAATCCAAACTACTTCAAAGCAGAAGGACCATATCTCGACAGCTTTGAGTACTTTGCGATCCCTGACAATAATGCGCGTGTCAACGCTGTTCTGTCAGGCGATGTTCACATTGGCGCGTCTATCAAGGGTCGGTCCCGGCGCATGCTGGAAAACCAGGAAAATGCCTACGCCTCGGTTACCAGTTCGGGCAACTACACCAATCTGAACATGCGCCTAGACATGGAGCCGGGCGCAAAAGAAGGCTTTGTTGAAGGCATGAAGCACCTCATCAATCGCGAGGTGATTGAGAACTCCGTGCTGCGAGGACTGGCAACCACCGGCAATGATCAACCGGTGTCACCGGCAAACCGCTACCACAATACAGAACTTAAGCCCAAGCCGTTTGATCCAGAAATGGCCAAGGCGATGTTTGAAAAGGCGGGCGTCATCGGCCAGACTATCCCGCTTGTTGCGTCCGATGCGCCCACCGCCTCGGTTGAGATGGCAACCGTGATCCAGCAAGCCGGTTCTGAGATCGGCATGGATTTCGAAGTTCAGCGCGTACCCGCGGACGGATACTGGTCGCAGTATTGGCTGAAAGCGCCCGTTCACTTCGGCAACATCAACCCACGTCCGACGCCCGATATCTTGTTCTCGCTGCTCTACACCTCCGATGCGAAGTGGAATGAGAGCCAGTATAAGTCTGAAAAGTTTGATAAAATGCTGATTGAGGCACGGGGTACCTTGGATGAGGAGCTGCGCAAAGATATCTACTGGGACATGCAGGAGATGATTGCCAATGACGCGGGCACAATCATCCCGGCCTACCTCGCCAATGTCGACGCGCTGGCAAGCTCTGTAAAGGGCATGCAGCCGAACCCACTGGGCGGTCAAATGGGCTATGCATTTGCTGAATACATCTGGCTCGAGGCATAATAGACTTCTCCCGTTGACGCCTCGCCTGGCCGGTTTCTGGGCGGGGCGTTGACCGAAATAATAGCGAGGTCAGGCAGTGCTGCGATCGATCGACACTTGGATCATGGTGGGCCAACGTCTCGGCATCGCATTTCTGACCCTCATCATCGTTTCTTTCGCAGTTTTCTTCGCCACCGAACTTCTCCCCGGTGACGTGGTTGAAATCCTGCTCGGTCAGGCCGCAACCGAAGAGGCAGTAGCCGGTCTGCGAGAGGCTATGGGCCTCGACGAGCCCGCGATTTCACGATTTATTGGCTGGCTTCAAGGTCTGGTCACCGGCGATATGGGCCGGTCATATGTCAACGACATAGAAGTGGCCGATCTCATCGGCGGCCGCTTGGCCAATACGTTGCGGCTTGCCGCCGTGGTAACGATGATCTGTGTCCCTTTCGCCCTCACATGTGGGATAGCCGCCGCGATGTGGCAGGGGTCAGCTCTGGATCGTGTCATTTCGATTATGACAATCTCGATCATTTCGGTGCCCGAATTCATGATCGCCACCCTTGCCGTTCTCATCTTCGCTGTCTGGCTTGGGTGGTTGCCGGCGCTGAGCTACGGCGCAGATGCAAGCAACATGAGCGCGCTTCTCAAGGCGTATGCAATGCCTGTCATCACCCTCACCTGCACGGTCTCAGCCCAGATGATCCGCATGACGCGGGCTGCCGTGATTGAGACCATCAATACGCCCTATGTTGAGATGGCGTTGCTCAAAGGCGCAAGCCGCAGCCGAATGGTCCTCATTCATGCGCTGCCTAATGCGCTGGGCCCGATTGCCAACGCGGTCGCCCTGTCGCTGTCTTATCTCGTGGGCGGGGTCATCATCGTGGAGATGGTGTTCAACTATCCCGGCGTTGCCAAACTGATGGTCGATGCGGTGGCCACCCGGGATCTGCCGCTCATTCAATCCTGCGCCATGGTGTTCTGCATCAGCTACCTCACACTGATCACGCTGGCAGATGTGATCGCCACCTTGTCAAACCCAAAGCTTCGCAAATGACGGATAACACACAAGACACCGCCGCCCGATCGCTCTTCAAGGTTGAATATGCTTTCAATCTGACCGGCAGAATCGGGCTGGGCATCATCGTCTTCTGGACATTGATTGCAATCTTCGGACCGCTCATCACGCCCTATGCGCCGGGCGAAATTATCGATTGGGATTTTTTCGGCCCAGTGAGCGCCGAATTTTGGATGGGCACGGATTATCTGGGGCGTGACGTCTTTAGCCGGGTTCTTCTTGGCGCGCGATATACGGTGGGCATCGCGCTGGCCGGGGTAACGCTGGCCTGTGCAGGGGGAATATTCCTCGGCATGATCGCTGCCGTCACTGGGGGTTGGTTTGACACCATCCTCTCGCGCCTTTTGGATGCGTTCAACGGTATCCCGTCGCTCCTTTTCGGCCTTGTGGTCGTGGCTGCCATTGGTTCTTCGATTTCAGTTTTGGTGATCACGCTGGCGGCCATCTACTTACCCGGCAGCTACCGCTTTGCGCGCGCCCTGGCCGTGAACACAAACACGATGGATTTCGTCACTGTGGCCCGGGCGCGTGGCGAAAAGACCGGCTACCTCATCCGGGCCGAAATCCTCCCCAACATCCTTGGGCCAGTCCTGGCCGATCTTGGCCTGCGTTTCGTTTACATCGTTCTGGTGCTCTCTGGGCTATCTTTTCTCGGGATCGGCGTTCAGCCCCCGAATGCCGATTGGGGCAGCCTCGTGCGTGAAAACATTGAAGGACTCAGCTATGGCGCGCCCGCTGTGATCTTTCCTTGCCTTGCCATAGCTTCGCTCACGATTTCGGTCAACATGCTGATCGACAACCTCCCAAAAGTCATCCGCGACAGGAGCAATTGATGTCAGACCCGCTTGTCACCGTGCACGGACTAGAGATTGGCGCGGTTACGGATTCTGGTCGCCACATCGAAATCATACGGAAGGTGGATTTCCATGTTGCTCCCGGTGAGATTGTCGCGCTCATCGGCGAGAGCGGGTCGGGAAAAACCACGATTGCTCTGTCATTGATGGGGCATTGCCGCACTGGCTGCGCCATAGAAGGCGGCTCTATCAGGGTCGGCGAATTTGATGTCACTGGCATGAATGAGGTCGATCGCGCCGATCTGCGCGGCACTCAGGTGTCCTATATTCCCCAATCCGCCGCGGCAGCATTCAACCCTTCAAAACGTATCATTGATCAGGTGACAGAGATCACAAAGATACATGACTTGATGCCGCGCGAAGAGGCCGAGGTCAAAGCGATCAACCTCTTCAAGGCCCTGGCCCTGCCGGAGCCGGAAACTATCGGATACCGCTATCCCCATCAGGTGTCTGGGGGACAACTTCAGCGGCTTTCCGCGGCCATGGCCCTGATCGGCGATCCCAAGCTTGTGATCTTTGACGAACCGACAACCGCGCTGGATGTCACGACCCAAATCGAAGTGCTGCGCGCCTTCCGCTCTGTCATGGACAAAACCGGCATGGCGGGCGTCTATGTCAGCCATGATCTGGCTGTTGTCGCACAAATCGCGGATCGCATTATCGTGCTGAAGGCCGGGACTATTCAGGAAGTGGGCACGACGCGCGACATCCTTGAAAATGCGCAGCATCCCTATACCAAGGAGCTACTGGCGGCTTTTGAGCCGATGCCTTTCGCCTCTTTCAGGTCCGAGGCGGAAACCCGTCCAAAACCAATCCTGGAGATCAAGAATCTCTCCGCCGGCTACGGTCGACTGGGCAACGGAGAGCCGGCTTTCAAGATACTAAAGGACATCAATGTGCGCATGGAACGCGGCAGCAATCTGGGCGTCATAGGGGAAAGCGGTTCCGGTAAATCCACCTTAGCGCGCGCGGTCGCGGGTATTCTGCCGCGCTACAAAGGCGATGTTGTCTCGGATGGCGAGGAACTCAAGCCAGATCTGAAAGACCGTACGAAAGATCAACTTAGACGAGTTCAGATCGTGTTCCAACTGGCCGACACGGCGCTTAACCCCGCGCAGTCCGTCGGCGCAATCCTGTCTCGGCCACTTCAGTTTTACCACAAAATGGACAGGCAGGCCCGCTCCCGGCGCGTAATTGAGCTTCTCGACATGGTGCAACTCCCCGCCAACATGCGCCACCGTCTGCCGCAAGAATTGTCTGGTGGGCAAAAGCAACGGGTGAACTTCGCCCGTGCTTTGGCGGCGGAGCCTGAATTGATCCTCTGCGATGAGGTGACGTCGGCACTCGATACGGTTGTGGCCGCCGCGATGCTCGATCTTCTGAAATCCCTGCAGCGCGATCTAGGCCTCAGCTACATGTTCATCAGTCACGATCTGTCAACTGTAGAGGCAATTTGCGATGACGTACTGGTCATGTTCAAAGGTAATCTGGTCGAAGAACTTCCTGCTGCAACGATGAGCAAATCAGCCAAACATCCCTATTCCCGCCTTCTGATTTCGTCTGTTCCAAAGCTTGATCCGGATTGGCTGGAAACGCTCGAACACGATCCGAACATTGCGGATGCCATGGCGAACCGTTAACGCTCTGTCGGGTTGTCAAACAGTCGGCTCAGGGGAATGTGGTCTTTGACAAAGGGCGTCTTGATCACGACAAAGCTGAAATACTTCTCGATGCCTACATTCTTGTCAATCAGCGCCTCTACAATGTTCTGGTAGTCTACAATCCCCGCTGTCACAAATTTCACCAGATAATCATAGCCGCCCGAAATCAAGTGGCATTCCACACAACTGTCAATTTTTTCAACGGTTTCCTGGAAACGTGAGAAGTCAATTTGCCGGTGATTTTTCAGCGTGAACTCGGTAAAAACCGTCAGCGTTTCACCCAGTTTGGCGACGTCGATCCGCGCAGTATAGCCGCTAATATACCCTGCAGCCTGGAGTTTTTTCACCCGCATCAAACAGGGTGAAGGCGACAGGTTGACAAGCTCTGAAAGCTCAACATTGCTGATGCGCCCGTTTTCCTGCAGGGCGGCCAGGATCTTGATGTCGATCCGGTCCAGTTTGTGGCTCGGCGTCATGGCGAGCTTCGGCTCTGGGAGGCGTTTAGACCGACAGTCCGATGCGCTTGGTAGAGGCCTGAATTGGTCAGCGGCACGGGCGCAACATAAAATTCTGAGAGCGAGGACATTTTGGCTTATCCGACTTCGGTAATGACATTATTCTCATGTGAAAAAGAGAAAGCAAGAATGACCGCACCTCTCGTCACAATCTCGACTTCAGAGCTGCTGCCGAAAAGAGCAGATGTGGTCGTCGTGGGCGGTGGCATCGTCGGGACAAGCACGGCATACTGGCTTGCCCGGGCCGGCCAAAGTGTAACGCTTCTGGAAAAAGGCCACATCGGCGCGGAACAGTCTAGCCGCAATTGGGGGTGGTGCCGCCAACAAAACCGAGACGCGCGCGAGCTTCCGCTGGCCACCCGTAGCCTCGCGCTGTGGGAGGATGCTATGCGCGATTGTGGCACCGGTCTTGGCTTTCGACGCTGCGGGTTACTCTATCTGTCAAACACTCAGTCAGAGATTGACAGCTGGGCGGCGTGGAAGCCCATCGCCGATGCTCACGGGGTGGAAACGCACATGCTCACCCCCCACGAGGCAACGGACCGCGGTGCTGCTACTGGCCGGCATTGGAGGGGGGGCGTCTGGTCTCCAACCGACGGCGTCGCCGATCCCAGCGCTGCCGCGCCGATCCTGGCCTGCGGTGTGATGAAGCACGGCGGTACTGTTCTGCAAAATTGCGCCGCCCGCGGTCTTGAAACGCAGGCCGGACGCGTTTCCGCGGTGATAACCGAAAAAGGGCACATTGCCACATCGCAGGTCATCGTTGCGGGCGGGGCTTGGGCAGGGCTCTTTCTGCATCAGCTTGGCATTTCTTTCCCCCAAGCTTCTGTGCGGAGTTCCATCCTGTCGGTCGCGCCAGGCGCGCAGGGTCTGCCACATGCGCTCCACACCAAAGATGTTTCGCTCACACGCCGCAGCGATGGGGGATACACTCTGGCGATCTCCGGTCTTGCTCGGCTCGATCCCACGCAGGGCATGATCCGCCATGCAAAGTATTTTTTACCGATGTTTGCCAAACGATGGCAAAGCCTTTCCCCCGGAGGCCCGCAAGCGTGGCGTGCTGGCTTTGATGGCGCGCGGCTCTGGTCTCTGGACAAGAAAACCCCGATGGAAGAGATCCGCATCCTCTCGCCCAAGGCGGATAACTCGGTGATCAAAAAGACGCTGGCTCGGGGCAGGGCGCTTTTGCCAGAATTGGCGAAGGTTGAGGTTCAGGCAACGTGGGCAGGCTACATTGACAGCACGCCTGACGGTGTCCCTGTCATTGACGCCGATGTCGGGCTGCCCGGGCTCGCCATTGCTGCGGGGCTGTCGGGCCACGGCTTTGGTATCGGCCCCGGGGTGGGTCATCTGATGGCCGATCTCGTGCTCGGTCGCAAACCTATTACAGAGAGTGTGCAATATCGGCTCGACCGCTTCAGCCAAAGCCAATGGGGTCGCGTCGCGGAGTTCTAGCTCAGGCCGCAAACCGATCGATATGAAAGGGTTCAATCGGCGTCGTCGTGGCCCCGGTTGTGATCAGTTCGGCCATCGTATCTCCAACGCCCGGCCCAAGCTGAAACCCATGCCCGCAAAACCCAAAGGCGTGATAAAGCCCTTCGGTGGTGGCCGATGGCCCGATGATCGGCAGATCATCCTCAATGTAACCTTCGCAGCCTGACCATTGCCGGATCACCGAAACGCCGCGCAGCGCTGGCACAAAGCGCACAATCTCGCGCAGTTGCGGGACAAGGCTCATAGGGTCGGGGCGCGCAAACCCGTCTTTACCCACGGGCTGCCGGGGCACAGAGCCGCCGAAAACCACATTGCCCCGCTCCACCTGACGCAGATAGCCGCCTGGCCCGTTTGACCAAATACCGATCACAGGGTGGATTTTGTAAGGCAGGGGTTCGGTCACACCCATTTGAGGACCTGCCCAGATATAGGGTACGTCTTCATCGAAGCGCTTGGCAATCTCCGGGCCGTGCGCGCCCGCGCAGTTGACCAGAATATCGCCACACACGGTACCTTTCGACGACGACAACGTGAAGCCCGACGAACTGTGCTCAATGTCGGACACGTCTGTTTCTGCTAGCACATTTGCACCCAAACGCGCCGCAGCATCGGCAAAGGCTGCGGCCACAAGACGCGGGTTCGCCGATCCATCCGCCGGAGAAAAGGACGCGCCGATAGCAGTAGGTCCAATCCCGGGAAATCGTCCTTTCAGATCGTCCGGTCCCAACTCTTCAAGATGCAGCCCATACGGTTTTGCATTAGCCTTGAAGGTACGCATCCGTTCCAGCCCGTCCGCATCGAAGATCAACCGCAGATGCCCCTTGGCGCGAAACTCCACGTCGCGGCCCAATCTGTCCTCAAGTTGACCCCAAAGCGCAAGAGACCGGTTGGCGAGCGGCAATTGAGATAACGCCCGTCCCGACCGCCGGATATTAGCAAACGATGCCACCGTCGCGCCGCCGCCTACCAGACGCCGTTCAATCATCGTCACCTTGACGCCGCGACAGGCTAGGAAGTAGGCGGTCGCCGTTCCCATCAGTCCAGCGCCCAAAACGATCGCATGCATCACGCACTCTCCTTTTAGAAGCATGCTGCTGCGTGCGGCCCCTTGTGTCAAAGACAAGATTGCGCGAAGCATATAAGAAAATCCTATGGAATGGCGATGCGCGCGCGGCAGTTGGAAGTCTTTATCGCAATCATGAAAGCAGGCACGGTGACGGGTGCTTCACAGATCCTCAATATATCGCAACCGGCGCTTAGCCAGGTTCTGAAGCGCACGGAAGATGAGATTGGGTTCCTTCTTTTCAGCCGTGAGAGAGGCCGCCTGCAACCGACTCCTGAAGCCATTGAGCTCTATCCCGATGCTCTTCGGATCTTTGACGGGCTTGAAGGGCTCAGGCGCAAAACCGAGGATTTCAAAGATGGGCAGACGGGCATGGTTCGTATCGGCTCATCTGTGCCCCCGTCCATGTCGGTTTTGCCAAAGGCTCTCGCGGATTTCCGGCACGATCACCCGGACATTCAGTTGCGCGCCCACGTCGCTCCGCTCGATGCGTTGATTGCCATGCTGCGTGCGGGTGATGTAAACATCGCCCTTGGTTTTGAAGACCGTGTGCCACCAGACATAACGGCCGAACGCATTGCAGAGACGCGGTTTTGCTGCCTCGTGCCTGATACCGAAGATTTCGCGGATATGACCTCTTTGACCTTTTCGTATCTGCAACAGCACACGCTGATTTCTTACCGCTCTGGCACGCGTGCGCGACGAGAGCTCGAGCGGGCAGCCAGCCTGCAGGGAAACACGTTCCGACCGGATCTTGAGATTGATTCTGCCATTTCAGCCGTGGGGTTTGTGCAAGCTGGCCTGGGCGTTGCCGTGGTCGATGCGCTCCTGCCCTGGTCTCAATTTCAGGCACTCACCACGCGCCGACTTTCCAATTCTCCGACCTTGCCGTTGGCGATGCTCACCATGCAGGAGCGCGTTCTGTCGCAGGCCGATCTGAAACTCATGGACGCGCTACGCAGTGCGTGTGATCGCGCAGGGCTATAAGTTAGAGTTATATCTTTGCCCCAGAACCATCTTGGACCTGCGTGTCTCAATCTGGTCCAAACACCCCTATGGATCAGGAGTATGTCGCATGGATATCATCCCAAAAATGGGTGAAGACTGGACGGTTGGCGTCGACATCGGCGGCACCTTTATTGATTTTTGCGCGCTGGAAACACATTCGGGGCGCATGGCGACACTGAAGGTGCTGACAACCCCGGATGATCCCGGCGCTGAGCTGGCAACAGGGTTGAATTTGCTCTCCCAAAATCACCATGTCGACCTCAGCGCGATCTCGCGGTTCGTGCACGGGACGACTGTGGGCATCAACACCATCCTGCAGCGCAAGGGGGCAAAGCTTGCCCTCATCACCAATGCCGGGTTCCAAGACGTGATCGAGCTTGCCCGACTGCGCATGCCGGACATGTATTCGCTGTTCTGCCACCGAGCCGACCCTCTGATCCCGCGCAACCGCATCTTTGGCATAACCGCACGCCTCAATGCCGAGGGACAAGAGCTTCAGCCGCCCAAATTGGATGAGGTCACCGACATTGCCCGTCGCATCACGGCGACCGGGTGCGACGGCGTGATTGTTGCCCTGCTTCACAGTTGGCGGGTGCCAGATCATGAACAGGCGGTAAAATCCATGCTGACGGACGCAGCCCCGAATCTCTTTGCCTTCACGTCGGCGGAGGTCTGGCCCGTTATCCGCGAATACGAAAGGTTTTCCACGGCGATCCTGAACGGTTATGTGCACCCTCGCGTCTCGAACTACCTGACCGGATTGGAAACGCGTCTGGCCGATCATCAGGTTCCGGCCAAGGCGCTCCTGACCAAGTCCAACGGTGGGGTCATGAGCGCGGCGGATGGGCGTCGCAACTGCGTTTCCATGCTGCTTTCCGGCACCGCGTCGGGCGTAACCGGCGCGGCCTGGGTCGGTGAACAAGCAGGGATTGAGAAGGTTCTCACACTGGACATCGGAGGCACGTCGGCGGACATCGCGCTCATAATCAATGGCTCCGCGCAGCACGGCACGGGTGAAATGATAGGAGAGTTTCCCCTTTACGTGCCGTCGGTGTCCGTCAATTCCATCGGGATCGGCGGCGGATCAATCGCCACGGTTGACACGGGCAGCGTGCTTCGTGTCGGTCCGACCTCGGCAGGATCGTCACCAGGGCCCGCCTGCTACGGGCGCGGCGGCACAAGGCCAACCTTGACCGATGCGATGGCCGTCTGCGGCTGGCTCGGGCACACCGATATGGCCTATGGGCAGATCAAGATCGACAAGGATCTCGCCATGCAGGCTATTGCCCCAATTGCGCGAACTCTGGGACGGTCCGTCAAAGAAACAGCTCAGGCGATCATCGACATCGCACTCTCTGAAATGTTTGTGGAGGTGGAAAAACTGGCCTCCCGCGATGCCGTCGATATCCGGGAATTTGCAATGATGCCCTTCGGTGGGGGCGGGCCGATGCTGGGGGCCTTGCTGGCGCAGCATCTGGGTATGCGTCATGTTCTGGTCCCTCAGCGCCCCGGGGTCGTCTCAGCCATGGGAGGTCTCATCGCGGATATGCGCGGTGATTTCATTCGCACTATTCTTAGCCCGCTCTCGACCAACGTGTTGATCAAGGTGACTGCGCTTTTCAAAGAGTTGCAGGACGAAGGCATCGCTTGGCTCGGCGCGCAGGGCTATCACGGGCCAATTACCATGATCCTTTCTGCAGAAATGCGCTACAGGGGTCAAAGCTATGAAATCGAGGTCATGCTCGATGATACACTGCTGAAAGACATAGACTTGGTCGCGGAGGCCTTTCACGACACCCATCAACGCCTTTTTGATTTCACTGATCGAGAAAGTGACATTGAGATCGTCAATCTGCGTCTGTCGGCTCTGGGTGAAACCGTTCGGCCGCGTACGCAATCCCACGTGTCCAGCAAAAAAGACCCACCTGACCCTGTGCTCGCTCCTGTCTTTATTGGTGATCGCGTGCGTGACTTGCCGCTCTATCACCGCAATGACCTTACCCCGGGCATAGAATTTCCCGGCCCTGCCATCGTGGCGCAAGAAGATACAACGCTGGCCATACCCGATGCCTGCATCGCTAAAGTCGATGAACAGCTCAACATCCATTTGTATCTGGCGAGGGCAATGCATTGACGGATAGGCTCACCTTGCAGGTTCTCGCTAACCATGCCCGCGCCGCCGCAGAGAACATGGCCCACACGCTGCACCGCACCGCGCATTCGGCCTTCGTGAAGGAAACACAGGATTTCAGCACCATGCTGATGGACCGGCCCGGCGC
>JBCCNY010000059.1:0-11508 GCA_039025595.1 Pseudomonadota bacterium
AGTTGGGCCTGCGCCAAACCTGGTCAGGCGCATCAGCGCGAGGCCTTGGCGCGACCGGTGGATGAACGGCTATTCTTCGCGGGAGAGGCGACTCATATCGGCGGGCAGGGCACGTGTAGTGGTGCCTTTTTATCGGGTCAGCGCGCAGCGGCGGAGATCGTCGAGACGATTGGTGCGGCGGTCGCGTGATCGACCATATCACCTTTGGCGTAACGGATTTCGCGCGCTCTGTGGCCTTCTATGACGCTGCCTTTGCGCCACTTGGGGTCACCCGTCTCTACGACGTACCGCTCGAGGAAACCGAGGGCGTGCCGTTCACTGGCTATGGGACAGACAATCCCTTTTTCTGGATCGGGCAAGAACGAGCGACAAGAGGAATGTTCCATATCGCTCTCCGGGCTGCAAATCGGGCCCGCGTCGATGCATTTTACAAGGCTGCGCTGCAGGCAGGCGGCATCGATAACGGCCCGCCCGGTCTACGCCCCCATTATCACGCGCATTACTACGGTGCTTTCGTGCTTGATCCGGACGGCCACAACATTGAGGCGGTTTGCCACGCGCCTGAAGTCCGTTAGAAATCAAGCGCACCCATCTGCTTGGGGTCAGGCAGTAACTGAGGTTCCGAAACGGTCAGAGACGGTTTTCTGAAAGCTCTTGGGATAGCCGACTTTGATCCGTTCCCGAGCGATTGCAAAGCCCGGCGCCGTGACATGGCGACCTAACGCATTGGCATAAGCGTCCCAGACCTCGTCTTTGACCAGTTCACGTTTGTGCTGAATGTAGGTGGAGTAATTGAGCAACATATATATGCCGAGGTCGCGTTCACAACGCTAACACTCTGCCTCTGTGAACTGTCGCGGTCACACTCCGCGTGTCGTTCGGTCAGTGGTTTTCGAAGTTTTGTCAGAGGTTTCGGGCTCGTAGTTCATCAAGAACTGAGTTGTAGATGCCTCAATCGCGCGGCGTTTTGGCCAACCTGATAGATCAGAAAGGCGACGGAAATGATAGCGCCGATAACCCGACAACGGAGACGACGGCTTCAGCGGCGGCCCAATCAATTCGCTATGTAAACAATCCACACCTCTGTCTTTGCCGCGTCGACCCCAAAGATGTGCAGATCGACCAGCACAAGAAACGCCGGCGAACGCACTGACGTTTCATGGCACTCTTGTTTGAGCGTGTTAACGCAAGGCCGCGACGGCTGGTGCGGAGACTTCCGGAACCAGGACGCAGTCTATCGAGTGAATGACGCCGTTGGTTGCCAGAATGTCAGGCTGAACAACATTGCAGCCGTTAACTGTCACGCCCGGGCCGGACTTGCCTCCACCGCGACCATCCACAACGATGTCCTGACCATTCACAGTCGTGACTGTCAGGCGCTGGCCAAGGACTTGATCAGACGTGATGAGGCCAGGAACGACGTGGTATTCCAGAACTTCCTGAAGCAGGGCGCGGTTCGCCGGCTTGGTTACATTGGCCACAATATTTCCGGGCAGCTTGTCAAACGCTGCATCGTCTGGCGCAAAGACAGTGAACGGACCTTCGCCTTTCAAAGTGGGTATGAGACCCGACGCCGCGACCGCCTGGGTCAGTGTGGTGTGATTCGGGCTGGACGAGATAATATCAACGATATCAGCGCCTTCTTCTTGCTGTGCGCAGCCCGCTACCCCTAGCGCTGCAAGAATTAAACCGCTCTTAAGTACAAAACGTCTTTGCATTTTTGTCTCCATTCCAGAACGCAGGGTACTCCTCCCTGTTGCGCGCCCGTATAGAACGGCTTCGTATGGTTTGATAGAAGCAAATCCCCTCTAAGCTGAATTCTGCTGAGCCTGTGGTACTTTTTTACACGCAGCCCATGTGTCTACGGGATAGCCAGCCTCGGTCTCTTGGAGACGCGGTTTTGGACGTCTGTGTCTAAGCCAGACCTTCGCAAGTAAAATCGTTGCCGATTGATATTTATCAAACCGGGATTGATTCTGGTTTTTAAAGATTTTCGACGTGGTGGTGTCGCTGGCTTCGAAGACGTCCCCCTGCCAGCGATCAGGTAGGAGGGAGCGGCGACGCCAGGGAGGAGGAGAGGCGCCGCCGCCTTACGTCGGGCCCAGGGAGGAGGAGAGGGCCGTTCGCGTTCTGTTGGGTCTTGCTTCCGACCCAAAATCTCGCAAGCCATTCGATACATCATCGTAACTGGCTGCCGGTGGATTTTACCACCGAGATAAGCGCTATTAGTGTTTGCTAGATTATTGCGCCTGTGCCATCTAATGTAGAGATATGCTGCGCTTGCACAATAGTTTATGCCGCAACGCAGCTATGCGACTGGCGCATAGAAAAATGCCAATCATTTCATCAATATCGCCTGTTTTCTGACGCGTTGGGGCGCAGACCCTTGCGGTGCTGAGCGAAAGCGCCACGTATTGCATCACTTTGGTTTGGAATTGGGCATGTCGGAAATTCTCCAAAAGGAAATTCTCCAAAAGGTACGGGCCGAGTTGGAGCTCTTGGAGCTGCCGGGCGGCGGGAATCTTTTATCCCGTGATCTTGTGCGTGCGCTGAGCTTCGATGATGGAACGATACGGTTTGTACTTGAGGCGCCGAATCCGGATGTGGCGCGCCAGATGGAGCCTTTGCGAGCGGCCGCCGAACGCGCTGCTTTGTCGGTTGCAGGCGTCAAACATGCGCAGGTTGCGCTGACAGCCCATAGCGGTGGAGCAGGCGCTGGCAAACCAGCCCCTTCTCTCAAGGTTGGAGGTCATGCCACAGGAGGCCAGAGCTCGATCCGACCTGGCAGTGTGAGGTCCATCCTGGCCGTTGCTTCGGGCAAGGGCGGCGTGGGCAAATCAACGGTTTCGTCCAATCTCGCCGTTGCACTGGCTCGGCAGGGCCGCAGGGTTGGTCTGCTCGATGCCGACATTTATGGGCCCAGTCAGCCCCGCATGATGGGCGTGAGCGCGCGCGCCCAAAGCCCGGACGGTAAAATCATCGAACCGGAAGAAGCCTTTGGCGTGAAGATAATGTCAATCGGCCTGATGCTAGAGCCTGGCAAAGCGGTGATCTGGCGCGGCCCGATGCTGATGGGCGCGCTCCAGCAGATGATCAGTCAGGTTCGCTGGGGCGAGCTTGATGTATTGATTGTCGATCTGCCTCCGGGGACGGGCGATGTCCAGATGACCCTGTGCCAGCGGGCGCATCCGACAGGCGCGCTAGTGGTTTCCACCCCACAGGACGTCGCCCTAATCGATGCGCGCAAAGCCATTGATATGTTTCAGACGCTGAAGACTCCCATTCTGGGATTGATCGAGAACATGTCGGTGTTTCATTGTCCGAAATGCGGGTATGAGGCCGCAATTTTTGGCCAGGGAGGGGTCGCGACGGAGGCCGAAACTCTGGGACTTCCGCTACTGGGCACCTTGCCGATCGATCTCGACACACGGCTCGGCGGCGATGAAGGTCGGCCCGTCGCCACCGGTGACGGCGCGGCAGCCGAGGCCTATGCGCGTCTTGCGCATCGTCTGATCGAAGGTGGCATAGCTTAATATCATAAACATGACGGCGCAAAGGTCACGCTCATAGCGGCCGCTCTTGGCGTATTGGCGATTGCACTTGGCACTGTGAAACGCAGTCGTCACTTCGTCCCGCCTGGTGGCGCGGCCTTAGAAATCGCGCCAAAGCCCCAGCTTCACCTTGAAGTCATCGATGCCTGTTATCCCGCTGATCAGACCAATTTCGATCCTGCGATCGGGGCGGAATTCGTGCACGTATGATGGCGCGATCTTGGCAAAGAACCCGTCGTCATCAGGTAACCCGGTCTGAAGCTGAAAGATGACCATGCCGCGCGGTCCGGGCCTTAGGCCGAACGTAAAGTCGCTCTCAAGCGTGCTATCGAAACTGTCTTGCAGAACATACCTTGTATCGACGCTGATCCAGCCGCCAATATCGCCAAGCGTGATCCCGCGCCCCCAGGACACGCCGGGGCGGATGGCGGGCCGTTCGTCAAATGCGCCGACCCCGAATTCGAAGGCAAGGCGGGATGGGCCGTCCTGTGGACCCGCTGACCAGCGCAGGAAACCAAACGCCTTTGACGAGCCGGTCGGGTCGCTACCGGCGTCAAATCCAAGCGTCAGGTCGTTGGCGAGCCCGCGTTCGTAAAACAGTCCGGCAAACAAATCCTGACCATCGGTGAGGCCATTTTCGAACTCGAATTCAACGGAAACGCTGAGAAACTGGTTTCCCTCGCCGCGGGGCCAGGCACCGGCAACGCAGATCTGCGGCAAAACAAAGCCGAGCAAAATCAGAAAGATTCGCGCCTGAAGCATGCCGATCTGTGGGTTCTCTTTGCCTTTCCGGGGCCTTCTCCAGACCCGCGACTGTTTTTACATTGTTTAAAATTGGTAAACCGGCTGTTAATTTTTTCACAAACCAGGCAGTGGGCTGCTTTCTCGTCTGACCATGTCGCACGGCTCACAGAAAGCCGGGCCAGCTCGTGTTCGAGTATCCAGCGCGAGTATCCCACTTGCGCGACGCGAGTTGAGAGCGTAGCGTTTCAGGCAAGGCCTGGCTCGGGCCGCCTCCCTCCATCCGGGAAGCATATCACCTGCAGAGCAACTTTCGTGTCGATCCAAACCGTTCGAGACTGTGCAGAAGGAGGGGATGCAAAACGCACTCGATCCGGAGGACCAAGATGCAGCTATCCGCCCCGATTTACTTTCTGAAGCGTAAAGCGAAACAGCTTTCCCGCGCCGAGAACATACCTCTGCACCGTGCGCAGAACAGCGTGGCGCGCGATGAGGGGTTCCAAAGCTGGAGCCATCTGGCGGCAACCCATAAAGGGCAAAGTCCCGCACACAAGCTCTATGCCAGTTTCGCCACTGGCGATTTGATCGTGCTCGCCGCGCGTCCGGGTCATGGCAAAACCCTGCTGGGCCTTGAGCTGGCTATCGAGGCCTTTCACCGCGGGCGCACCAGCCTCTTTTTCACGCTGGATTTTACTGAGCGCGACGTTCAGGCGTGTTTTGCCGCGCTTGGTCTCGAGACCGAGGCGCCGCGCGCGGTTGAGATCGACACCTCCGACGCGATCTGCGCGGATTACATCGCTACAGAACTCAGGACGCGCCGCGCGCCGCATTTCGTGGTGGTGGATTACCTGCAACTGCTTGACCAGAGCCGATCTCACCCCCCGCTCGACAGGCAACTGGACACGCTGCGCGAGGTGGCGCGGGAGACCGGGGCGATTATTGCGGCGATGTCGCAGATCGATCGAGCCTTTGAAGGATCAGGGCGACAGATACCGGATTGGTGCGATCTGCGCCTGCCCAATCCGATCGATCTGGAGAAGATCGATAAGGGCTGTTTCCTTCATGACGGCGAGATGGTCCTGCGCATGGCGGGGTGAGGTCGGGGCGCAGCGTCTAGCTGTCTTGATCGCGTTCCACAGCCACTAGCCCGAGCCTGCGTGCTGTTTCGAGACTGAGCGTGTCGCTCAAAAGGCCAGAATCCGCCTGATAGGTGGCGATGGCGGCCCGGGTTGGCGCATCCATCTGAGAGCTGACAGCATTAGCGAAATAGCCTCGGGCGGCGAGGGCGCGCTGCAATGCGGCGATGAAATCCGGTGTCAACACATCAGGGCAGGGGGTCTCAAACTGTATTTGCACATCGGCGCCGGCAGTCTGCACAGGTTCTGCAATGGTTTCCGCCTGTGCGGTTGCGTCTTTTTCCACCAAGGTCGCAGTCGTTTGAACGTCTGCCCAACAGCGCTCCGATACCAGCGCATCGGGCGCGACTTCAGGATCGTCGGTCTCGATAGTCTCAACAGGCGCGAAGGGTGAGCATCCGATCAGAGCTGCAGCGATAGCGCAACTGCAGACGCATTTGAGCGAGATGTGTAGCGCCATTGGCTCCCTTGATCCGTTGCTTTGAAGATTGCTGCATCGCCGAAAGATTTTAGCGCGAGCTCTGTCTAAGGGGAATCGCTATCTCTGGGCGAAGATGGGGACACGAAAGAGGGCGAGGGGACCGTAAGCAGCTCATCCAGCAGAGGCGAGATATCCTCGATCTCTTCGGCCAGCACATGCAAAACACCGGCTTCCTTCTGAACCCGGCCTGTGACGCGCAGAAGTCGTCCCGCAATCACCGCGCGTCGGAAACGTTCGTAAAGCGCGCGCCAGACCACGACGTTGACTGTCCCGGTTTCATCCTCCAGCGTGAGAAAGATCACACCTTTGGCCGTGCCGGGTCGCTGGCGCAAAATGACCAAACCCGCCAAGGTGACCCGCGCCGCCGGAGGCACATTATCAAGTTGCGTGGCAACAATAGCCGAGGGGGGGCGCGGCCAGTCTCTCGGCGCCCGCGATATCTGATCGGTTTGCTTTGTCATGTCGGAATGGTTATCGCGCCGAGATCGCAGGGCAAGTCTTTATTGGGGTCGAAATCAGCCGAAATTCTCCTAAATTAGCTTCTTGGGCGGTCGAGCGATGAGAGGAGCGAGGATCGTGGCCAAAATTACCTTTGTTGAGTCGTCCGGTGCTCGGCACGAGGTCGATGTCGAAGAGGGGCTCAGCATCATGGAAGCTGCCCGCAACGCCAACGTGCCCGGCATCGAGGCCGATTGCGGAGGTGCCTGTGCCTGTTCGACCTGTCACGTCTATGTCGATCCCGATTGGGTGGCCAAGCTGCCCCAGAAGGACGAAATGGAAGTGGATATGCTCGATTTCGCTTTTGAGCCGGACGAGCAACGCTCGCGCCTGACCTGTCAGGTTAAGGTGACGCCTGCGCTTGATGGACTGGTGGTGAACGTCCCCGAACGTCAGATTTGATTTGTTGACCATCGCAGGTGTGCAGGGGAGCGCCGCGTATCCTGTCGCGCCTTTGCATCGCTTCGGCTCGCGGCGCGCGGCAAACCTCGCGCATTTGGCGACCGCGTCCCGGCCCCGGCGCGGCGCGCGTGGATTAGACGTCTTGACCAGCTTTTACCCGTTCAGAGCGCGCCAGCCTATGTCGTTGCGGCAAAATCCGTCCGACCAGTCGATGCGCTCAACCATGTCGTAGGCGCGATTGGCTGCCTCTCTCAGGCTCGCGCCCCGGGCGGTGACGTTCAACACCCGACCCCCGGACGCCACGATCTGGCCGTTCTCGAGTGAGGTTCCCGCGTGAAACACCATATGCGCGCTGTCTTCGGGGCAATCCTCCAGCCCGCCGATCACACTGCCCTTTTGGTAGGCACCCGGGTAACCTTGCGCCGCCATAACCACCGTTAAGGCATGATCATCGGCCCAATGGATTTTCTCGCCAGCCAGACGGCCTTCCGCGGCAGCCTGGATCAGGTCCAGCGCCTGTCCGCCAAGCCGAAGCATCAGTACCTGGCATTCCGGATCACCGAACCGAACATTGTATTCCACCAGACGCGGTTGACCCGCCTCGATCATGAGCCCGGCATAGAGCACGCCCTGGTAGGGCATGCCCCGCGTTGACATTTCGCGCAACGTGGGCTCGATGATCTCGCGCATCGCGCGGGTGGCAACGGCGTCGGTCAGAACAGGCGCCGGGGAATAGGCGCCCATCCCGCCGGTATTGGGCCCGGTATCGCCCTCGCCCACCCGTTTGTGATCTTGCGCGGTGCCGATCGGCAAAGCGGTCTCGCCATCGCAAAGCACGAAGAACGACGCCTCTTCGCCAGTCATGAATTCCTCGAGCACCACTTCGGCGCCCGCCTCACCAAACGCGCCGTCGAACATTTCGTCCACCGCTGCCACCGCCTCGTCGATCGTCTGTGCAATCACCACACCTTTGCCCGCGGCTAATCCATCTGCTTTGACCACGATCGGAGCGCCTTCGGCCCGGATATGGGCCTTTGCGGCCTCGGCCTCTGTAAAAGCCGCGTAACCCGCCGTGGGCGCGCCGGACGCGACGCAGATCTCTTTCGTGAAGCGTTTTGAGGCCTCCAGTTGGGCTGCAGCCTGGCCGGGGCCAAAGGCGGTGACACCCGCCGCGCGCAACCGGTCCGCAACCCCTGCAGCCAGCGGGGCTTCGGGGCCAACGATCACCAGATCGATCGCGTTTTCGGCGCAGAATTCCGTGACCGCGCCGCCATTCATGATGTCGAGCTTCGCGCATTCAGCGATCTGATCGATGCCGGCATTGCCCGGCGCCACAATGAGCTTGTCGCATTTCGGATTCTGCATCACGGCCCAGGCGAGAGCGTGTTCACGCCCGCCGCTTCCCAGGATCAAAATGTTCATGACACCCCCTTGGTCGCTTACGCTCATTAATCACTTGGGAAGGCACGAAACAAGATCGTCGATGCGAGTGGCCAAGACGACGCGTAAGTTCCTCATGGAAGACATCACTGTCGGACCCAATCCTGTCAACACAGTCAACGGTCCAAACCACTGGTCAATTCGGCGTGACAGGGCTAGCGTGCGCGCATGTCCGACCTCATCGATGATCCAGCGCCTGGTGAGAACGCACCGGAATTTTCGGTCTCTGAGCTTTCGGGCGCGGTCAAGCGCGTGGTGGAGGGTGAATTTTCGTTCGTACGGGTGCGGGGTGAGGTGGGTCGGATCAGCCGTCCCAGATCCGGGCACGTCTATCTCGACTTGAAAGACGACCGCGCGGTGCTGGCCGGTGTGATCTGGAAGGGGGTGGCAAGCCGCCTCTCGGTGCCGCCTGAAGAGGGCATGGAAGTGGTAGCAACGGGTCGTCTGACGACTTTTCCGGGCCAGTCGCGTTATCAGATCGTCATCGAGGATGTTAAGCCCGCAGGCGTCGGCGCGCTGATGGCGATGCTGGAAAAACGCCGGGCGATTCTTTCGGCAGAGGGTCTCTTTGACGAAGCGCGCAAGAAACCGATCCCCTATCTGCCAGATATTATCGGCGTGGTCACGTCACCCTCTGGCGCGGTCATCCGCGATATCCTGCATCGCTTGCAGGATCGGTTTCCGCGCAAGGTGCTGATCTGGCCGGTTGCGGTGCAGGGCGAGCGGTGCGCGGGTGAAGTGGCGCGGGCGATCGCCGGGTTCAACGCTCTTACCCCTGGCGGGGCGCTCCCCCGTCCCGATCTGATCATAGTGGCGCGGGGGGGCGGCAGCCTTGAGGATCTCTGGGGCTTTAACGAAGAGGTGGTGGTGCGCGCGGCCGCAGCCTCTGACATTCCACTCATTTCCGCTGTGGGCCACGAAACAGACACGACGCTCATCGACTTCGCCGCCGATCACCGCGCGCCAACGCCCACGGCGGCCGCGGAAAAAGCCGTACCGGTACGGCTCGATCTGTTGCACTGGACCGAAGCGCAGGGCGCACGCCTCTTGCAATCCCTGACAGCACAGGTCGCTGCGCGGGGACAGCGTTTGCGTGATCTTTCGCGGGCACTGCCGCGCCCTGGCACGCTGACCGAGAGCGCGCGCCAAAGACTGGATGCGCAGGCCGATCGCCTGCCTGCGGCTTTGCGCGCCTCGGTGCAGACCCGGCACGTGCGATTGTCTCAAAGTGCTGGCGCTTTGCGTCCGTCCCTTTTGCGGGCGGCGCTGGACAGGAAAGACCATAGCTACAAGGCGACGGCTGCGAGGCTTAATCTCAGGGGTCTGGACCGAGAGGTTGCGCAACTTAGGGACAATTTCGTTCGGCTGGAGACACGGCTTTCCGAGGCGGGTCTTCGCCAAATCACGGCGTGGCGTACGCAGCTGGACGGGCAGGAAAGGCTGCGGGAGACGCTAGGGTATAAGGCCACTCTGGCGCGTGGATATGCGGTTGTGCGTGGTGATGGGGATGTGGTGACCACACGCCTTGCCGCAGCCGATGCAAACGCGCTGGAGATCGAGTTTTCCGATGGGCTTCTGTCGTTGCAGGCGACGACACCTGCTGCTGCCCCTGACCGCGATGAGCCGCGCAAAACACCTCATTCCGCGCCCAAATCGGCGACCAAGCCAACCAAACCAAAGACGAAGCTGGATACCGGGCAAGGGTCTTTGTTCTGAGCGCATCGTTGGTCGAAATTTTACATTTCAATCAAATCCCAAGATATTGACTAAAAACACTTTTTGATACGCGCGTCAGACGCCAATCTCTGGCCCCAAACACATGAGAGGTTGCTCGCTTTGTTCCATCTCATAGAGCTCGGTTTGACCCGGTGTATTCTCGAAAAGTGCGCTTATGCCACCAGTTGATCGCTCAAAACGCCAGCATTGCGGTGTCGGGTTTTCGTCGTAGACAAAACAGATCAGTCCGGCTTCTTCATACCAGACCCCCTCCTGGCATTTTCCGTCGAGGAACGACCAGCGCACACGACGATTGTCGAGATATTCTTCGGCGCCATAGGGCTGGCCTGCTGAGCCGTAGGTGAACGTTTTGCCTTTCGTGTAGGCGTCAAATTCGGCCGCGCTCATCCCGGCGAGGCTCACGCAGGGCATGATCAGCAGACAAGACAGGAGGACGAAGCGGAGGATTTGCATAGCGCGACTGTGGCAGAGCCTTGCCTTTGAGACCAGCGCGTTTGTGCGCGATACGCGTTTTTGATGACGCATGACGTGGCTGCCAGTCCCGACGTCGCCAGCGGGTGCAAAGCGGATCCATGATGCGCCGCCAAAGCGGCGGGACAAGCGCGATGGCAGCCATCGCTGGGAGCGGGCGCGGCAACATTGGCATGGTTTGTTCATCGAGCGCCAATGACGGATAAGGCGCGCGAGGATCCAAATGGTGATGCGAGTGCCGCGTGGCATTCAGCATCAGCGCCGACGACCCGATGTGGGGTGCATTCCACGCGTGCTGCGGTCCAATCGGTTCGAGTGTGCCGTCAGGCAGGATCTGACGATTCAGACCATAGTGCTGCACGTAATCCGACAGCAGGATCTGGACCTGCGCATGCAGCATCACAGCGAGAAGGGTTGCCGCGCCAACGGGACCGGTTACGGTCAGGGCGGCAAGCATCAGAACGACGCTTCCGCCTACGTAGAATGTGTAGGGATGGCGCAGCCAGCTTCCGCGATGCACTCGGCTCTCCTCATGCAGACCACCCCAGAAAGCTTGCCGGCTCGCGCGCAGGGCATAGCGGTAAAAGCCCTCACCTCGTCGCGGCGTGTTCGGATCGCGATACGTGCCGACATGGACGTGGTGCAGCCGCACATGTGCGCTGGCATGATGATCTGCGAGCAGGCTGGTATAGATCAACCGCCCCAGTTGCCGTAAAGCCGGGCGCTGGGCGTGAATCAGTTCATGCGCCACCGGGTGAGAGATCTGTCCCCACGCCAGCCCTGTTGCGACCGCCACGCCGATCTGCGCACCGGGGTCCAGCCCGGCCACATCGAGTGTTGACCAAAGCAATAAAGCGAGCAAGAGAAAATGTAGACACCCCAGTGTGATAAGAAGCCAGGTTGATGCAGGAAACTCCACCTCTTCGGACGCTTGCGCGGCCGCCCTGGCCCCCAAACGATCCACCAGTAAAACAAATCCGGTCAGTGAGAGAAGCGCCACCCAGACCCAAGGACCACCCGTTAGGATGGCGATGGCTGTCAGCAGCATGGG
>JBCCNY010000060.1:0-11495 GCA_039025595.1 Pseudomonadota bacterium
CGCTATGCGAGACAACTTAAACTCGAAGCGAAGGGCATCCGAATTCTAGAGATTGGGAAGAAGCGGCTATCGGGCGACACGGCGCGGCAAGCGACAAGCCCCGAAGTGAAAGAACCAGATGGGCTGCTCTGTCATCCACGATAGGGTGTTCAGATATCTGGTCTGTCGAAGACCTCCGCAGTTCGGGCGGTCGCAGGCGGCATATCGACTCGCACCGCACTTGGCAGTAAGGCATAGTCTAAAGAGATAAATCAGAATTCTGTCATGTACTTGGACCACTTTAATCTTGTCCGACGTCCATTTGCGATTGCGCCCGACCCGGAGTTTTTGATCTGGACGGATCAACACGAGATCGTCCGAAAGGCTCTGTTGGAACACGCCCTGTCTGGCCGGTCCGTGACCTTACTGGCGGGTGAGGTCGGGTGTGGGAAAACCGCGCTGTTGAAATTCCTGATCGACGAACCGGAGGTCAAACGGCGCTGCAAAACAGCACTTATCTCGATCCGCGTCGGGTCCGGCAACGAATTGCTGCAACATCTGGTGTCGTCGTTATGCGATGCATCGCCTCTGGCCTCCGAAGAGGCGGCCATGGCGCGCATCATGGACGAGCTTGCGCAGGGCCAGGCATCCGGCGTCAGCCATCTGATCATTCTGGATGAGGCCCAGGCATTCGAGGTAGATGCAGCCAAGCACCTGGCACTTTTGATCTCCCAGGCATCCGATCGCTCCCTGCCGCTCTCCGTCATTATCGCGGGCCAACCGGAATTGGCTGCATTGATGAACCAATCGGATATGGCACCGCTCAATGACATTATCAGCACTCGGTTGAAACTGGGCCCTTTGTCCAAAGCCGACATGTCCGGTTTCGTTCAGGGCCGTTTGGAGGTTGCCGGATGGTCCGGTGCGGAACTGTTCGACAAAAGCGCGATCAATGCGATCCACCGCTATTCCGGCGGCGTGCCGCGGCTCATCAACAAAGCCTGTGAGCTGAGCCTGTTCACGGCCGCAAAGCAAAATCTGCAGACGATTGATGCGAGCCTTGTCGCGGAAGCTCTGGATTATTTCTCGCCGCTGGGGGGGAAGTCCGTCGGCCCTGTGCCTGCGTCCAGAGGACGTGCCCGGAAAGTACCCGCTCGATCAATTCTCAGGCCCGACCAAAAGAACGCACAACACGCGGCGCCGTTACGCGCGCGGTACAGGCGCAACCAAGAAGAAAAACAGCGCGATCCGGCGATCCCGGATAGGCAAACCTCGCCTGCAAATGGTGACCAAACGCTTGGGCAACGCGAAAGCGAGACCATCAGAGCTTTACCAAAAGCCTCGCCAGAAGCCGCACGGGCCGCACCTGTGAATACGAAAGGCCGCCGCGGGGTCATCGTATTTTCACGCTGGGCGGCACTTCTTGCCCTCGTCGCGTTGCCCCTTGGTCTTTGGTACATGCGTGCGGAGCCAGATTTAGTCAGCTTTGCCTCGTGGTTAAGCAAAGAGGCAGAAACACCTCGCGCAAGCGGTCCGGATACCGGCGTGTCGGATGTCGCATGGACCGCCATTCAACAATCCGACGCGGCAACGGACGACGATGCGGCTGAAGACCAACATCTCCTCGACCTGCAGACCAAAACTAGACACAGCGAACCACGTCTGCCCGAGCTTCAAGAGGAGAACCCGACCTTCGCAAGAACTGTCGAGCCCGACGACCTGCCATCTGTCTCCGATCTGTCTGGATCAGATGTTCGGCAACTGGCGCCCGTAACGGACACCAATGATGATCCTGTCGCATATTACAGAACAGCACTGCAAAGTGCTGATCCCAAAGAGGTTGCGGTGAACTATACCCTTGCTGCGTTGCGAGGCCATGCACGGTCTGCGACCTATCTTGGGCAGCTATTTGAGACCGGCGATGGGTTGCCGTTTGATCCGGAAATCGCGCAGCGCTGGTACCAAGTGGCACAAGACAGTACGCGCATGCATTCTCCGGCCCTTGCGGCTCAGGACGTGGATGCGGCGCAGCAAGTAGTAACGCCGATGGCTTCTGTCCTCTCGGATAAATTCGCTGATTTTGTATGGAACGGACGCGCGCGCGAATTTACTTTGGAACTGGCAAGCGCGAACAAAGAACCAGTTGCTTACGCGCGCACAAGTCTGACTGCCATTCGCGTCGAGGTGCCCACGAATGCCGTTATGTGGCGCGTCAAGACGGACAGTGGCTTATCGTCTGTCTGGCAGCCACTGGAAACCTCTCTCGATTGACGCTGTATGGCGCTCTCTGACCTGACAGCAGATAACGTTGCAATTCTTTTGGCGACACATCGTGTTGGACGCACTTTCAGGTGAAACGACCGGCTCACGACCGGCTGCGTTTCGCGTCTATGCCGTCCGACAGAAGAATTAGAAGCCGCTGAACCGCGTCCGGTAGAACAATCCCAAGCGTCGTTGCTTTGCGCATCACCGCCCGGAAAATCTGGCCTATTTTTCGTCTCCCAGTGATCTGACCGGGTCGTCAGGTGGTGCGCTGGCCTCCGCGGCAGAAGGCAGCGCGATAGGCGGCGCCGAAATCCGGCTTTCTACTGCAGCGAGCACTATGCGCGCGTCTTCGATCTGACTTCGGAGTGACGCCAGCAAGCGTCGGGCTCGCTGCGCGTCGTTGGTAAGCGACGCATTCGAACGTTCCGCTTCGGCAAGCAAATCCGTGGTCTGCAGGGTGACTGCATCAAGCTTCTCCTGTGCGACGACGACTTCCTGCCGTTGTGCTTCCAGCAGATTGCTTGATTCAAAAATCTTCGCTTTGATTTCAGTGTACTGAGTTTCCGCAGCTTCGGTCACCAACTGTATCTTGCCGAGCGCAACCAATGCGTCATCCCGCTCAAGTTGTGCCGCCTGCGCGTCCTGCGTCGCCACCCTCTTTGTATCTTCGGCCTGCGCAATTTCCTGATTGATCGCAGCCAATCGATTTTCAACAGTCGATTTTTCGACAAGAAGGTCGTCTACTTCTTTGCGCAGCATGTCCGCTTCGTTCAAAAGCTCTTCTTGCTGCTTACTCGCGACTGCAGTCGCCTCGGGCGTTGGCGCATGTTCGGGCTTGCCGGCGTCGATCTCGGCATTTATCTCCTCAAGTTCAACCAATAGCTGGGCGCGAGTTTCGCTCAAGTTGTCAAGCTCTGCATCTATCTGGGTTTTTTGCATTTGAGCCTCGGAAATCGAAACCTGCATTTCCACTAGTTTCACCCTTCGATCGGTCAGCTCAGCATTTGTTGCGGACAGATCTTCCAGCATTTGCGCGTGACTTGTGTTCAGGGCCTCTAGGTCTGCGCGCGCCGTCTTCACATCCTGTTCGATCTCAGACGACAAACTTCGATTCTGAGTGAGTCTCGCCTCGAGTTGCTCGGTTTCGCTCTCCAAATCTGCGATGATCCTCCGAAACGATGCAGCTTGTAGCGATAGCTGCTCGATGGGCACCTCAGCGCCCGTCGCTGGTTGTTCCGCATTTGCAGAATCTGTACTGAACGGGCTAATGGCGACCGTTGTACTTAATAGAAAAAGGCGAAACACTTTTTGCAATTTGCAGTAAACCCCAAATAAACTCTACTGATTGCATGTGCTTGCGTCCAAAATCAAGGGCCATGTAGCTTTGACCCGCAACACTGCAAAACACGCAGACGTCAAATAGCATTCCTTAAGCGGCGTGTTAGCTCATTGAAGACGCGAAGGGTCATGGCATCTGTGTATCGGAGTCGGTCTTGAATTGACCTGAGACAGGTGCACATCGAATTGACACCCCACCAGACTCTTGCGGAATGCGTAAGTATTGCCGAACTGGGCACGTTGGAAACCGAAGCAAACATTGAATAAAATCGGTCAGCGGTTCGATTGAGGAAACCATGATGCCCGCGTCTTTTTCCGATGCACGAAGATCAAGCGGACCGCGACCGCGTCCCGACCCGACAAGTCGAAGATGCCAAGTGTTGGATCCAAGTTTTCGCGCTCAAAAGACCTATTCCCTCGACAAGTAAAAGTGGCGCAATTTGAGCCACTTTTTTTGCGACCGGCGGATAACTCTGTCCGCTTCGCTAGGTGTGCGACCTATTTTGTTGATGAAAGCTAAGACCGGCGCATCACCGAACCTCAATGTAAAAAACAGCCCAGACTTCCAGAGCATTTAGCTCTTCCTCAAGCTCCGGGTTCGTTTGGTCTGGAAAGATCACCATCGCGGGACCAAATTCACCTAAGCTTAGTGGAACACCGTTGTGGTGAGTTGCTAAGATAGGGTCGTGTGCGGCAATCAGTTCCGGCGTAATGTCAAGTTGGTATCCATCGAGCGCCAGCGGTGCCAGGACCTTTTCGCTACCGCCAACAAGTGTAGCGAGTTCACCCAATAAGGGGCCGGAAAACACGCCTGTTTCAGCTTCCGTTCCAGGGACTGTCGCAGTTATGCTTGCTTGTTTTAAGGAGGCAAGCATGTCGCGATCAAGCTCGTAGCCTCTATTAAACTCAACACCGAATACTCGAAAAAGCGTAAGGTCGTCAGGTCCCACAGGTCCGCGATTTATGGCCTCGATGTTGCCCGCGACAGTGATTATCACTGGTCCGCTTGGTATCGTCTCCGTGGCCCAGCTCTGCGCGGAGACCAATAGGACCGAAAGCGCTATTGCGAGTTGTTTCATGGAAAAACCTCCGGGCTGTTTGGGAGCCGACCTTATTTAGAAGCCTCTCAAGGGTGACACACCGGTAGCAATTGGCAAGCTGGTCTTTTACTCTGGCTCCGAGCCGATAACTAGATCAACATCAATATACCGCGATGATTGAAATGTGGGTTGATAACTCGCTCAAATCGGATTGGCACGTTAACCTTTCGCACAAAGCAAGAACACGACGTTCTTTGTACGCGTTGGAAAATGGCGTTTGCCACCTGTTTTCTTGACGTTCCAGCTTTTCCCACGCCGTCGGAACATATTGCGAACAAACGAAGCTGGCCCAGCTTGATGCCACCCGATTTGCGGACCCGGATGGATGTCGTGCTTGGCGCGCGTCAGAGTCCGCTGTCAGCCGATATTTGGACCGAACTGCGCGATTGCCTGGAGGAACATGAAGTGAAGGCGCCAGACTGGCAGCGTGTCATATGTGGGAAAGTTGCTTCGTCAGCGGCGCGCATCCCACTCTTTGAACAGCTCTTACCGCGGGAACCTTATCCGCGTATCAACGGTCAGCAGAACATCAAGCGCCAGCACGCTTTACGAGCGCAATGAATACTGTCAGCCCGCTCGCGCCGAAACTGCGCTTGGCATCATTCATGTAATGGGTTGAACCGAAACTACGCTTCTGGAAACAGGATCTTTTCTGAGGTGTTTCTTGATCGCTCGTGGAGAAGTACATCTGTCCAATACTTCGAGTTTTAGCGATCACCGCGTAATTCTCCGCAATTGTAAAAACCGCAGTTGTGATCTTTGAGCGCAACCCTTTTACTGCGACCATGGCAATTTCGGCGCGCATAGTCTCACTGCTTGCAATTCTCAGCATCTGCTTTTTTGCAGCTTTACCGCACAGGACCGCGATGGATCTGGTGCGCGCCGACCTGTTGGTATCCCAAGGGATTCTGCTATCCGATATTTGTCTCGACGAAGATCTAGAACCCTCGGACTGCCCGAATTGCCGTTTACAAGACGCGCTGTCCCAAGAGACCTGGTTGCCCAGTTTCGGACATGGTCTGTTGCGTCAAGAAGTCGGGATTTGGCGGTCAGATCAGAGTGTCGCGAAGACTCCATTCGCCAAGCCTCCACAACGTGCGCCGCCTTCTATGACCTGAGTCAATGCCGCGCCGCACTCAATTGATGCGGCAATCAGGAATAGAAAGGCCGGGCTTGGCGCGGGGCAGCCATCTGTTGACGTGACTTCTGCCCGAGCTCCGACCAAGTGACTTGGGAGCAATCATGAAAACGATTGAATACGGCCGTTTATTGGGGGTTTTGACGGCAACAAGTATTGCCGCACCCCTCTGGGCGCAGAACGTTGAGGACCTAGGCGTAATCGTAGTCATAGCCGATCAGGATGAGAATCTGACAACTGCCGACCAGTACCGTGCACCAGACGCGTCGAGCGCGACAGGTGCGCCGACTCCGATCGAACAAATCCCGCAATCCATCACGGTTATCCCGCGTGATGTGATCGATGATCAGCTCGCCACGGACGTCACGGACGTGATACGAAACGTGGCTGGTGTCGAGGGTAAGACCGCTAAAGAACGCACGCAGCAGCTTGATGGAGACTACCTTGTGCGCGGTCAATTTACTGAGGCCTATGTGAACGGGCGCAGCACATTTCTCGACCAAGGTCTCGACCCGGAAAGCCTTGTGAATGTCGAACGCATCGAAGTCCTCAAAGGACCCACAGCCGGTTTGTTTGACAGCGCAAATGGCGCTCCTCCCGGCGGGGTAATCAATCTTGTTGAGAAGGCGCCCGAAACGACTGCCTTTTCTACATTTGGGACGTCGATTAACAGCGATGGCGGGATTGGTCTGACCTTCGATCTCAACCGTCCTGTGAGCGCAGATCAGACATGGCTTTTCCGAGCGACCGGCCATTTTGAAAGCGGTGAAGATGATCTCGACCTGGAGACCCAATCGTTCAGCCTTTACCCCACGCTACGATACAACAACGGACGAACCGATGTCATTTTCCGGACAAGGTATCAGGAGGCCGAATTTGAGTTTTACAATGGCTTGCCGATCTTTGGCGGGGCCATTGCCCCTGGTCTGGCACTGGATGACGTTCTCGCGGCCGATGATCAGCCCACCAATACCACGGTGTCCTACGGCATTTCGGTCGACGCCAATCATGAAATCGCAGATGGTTTGACCGCCCGCGCTTCGTTGGGATGGCAGAAAGCGGATGGCGATCAGTTCAACTCGCTTTATACCTTTGACGGGGCGGTTTTCAGTCGTGCCGACTACAGTCAGTTCTTGGACGTCGAGCTTTTTGACATCGGCGCAGGGGTCCTGTGGGAAACGCAACCAAGCGCCGTTTGGGAGCACAAACTGAGTGTCGATGCCGGTTACCAGCGCACCACGGAGCAGGGTAACACGAACTTCTCCTTTGCGGGTTTCAATGCCGATGTTGGTACCCTGAATATGCTCCCCTTTGTGCGCGCTGGCGGCTTTGGAGGCACAGTCGATGGAAAATACCGCACGACGAGCCTGAGCATCCTAAGCCAGTCATCCATCAATGAACGATTGTTCGTGCTGGCGGGTGCAACCGTATCGGACGTGGAGATCTCTTATGACCCGGTGCCAAAATTTTCCGACACGGTGCCGTCTTACCGGATCGGTGTCGCCTATGAAGTGTTCAGGGGCTTGAGCCCCTTCATCGGCTACAGCGAAGGCTTCCGCGCCCCCAGGGGGATTACCGATCCTCGCACCGGGTCAGTTGCGGTTGCGCTTGAAACCAACAGTCAGGCGGAGATCGGATTACGCTTCAACATCGAAGAGGCCAACTTGAGCGGATCGCTTGCAGCCTATCGCTTGGATCGCGACGATGCCTCGCTCTTTTCCGACATCGGAGCAGAGGTGATCGATTTGAGATCGGAAGGCATCGAGCTGGAACTGATATGGCAGGTCACGAGCAACATGGCGTTTCTGGCCAATTACGCCTTTACAGATGCCCGCGTGAACGACCCGGCGAGCCCAAATGACGGCAACCGTGCACAGCGTGTCCCAGAGCATTCTGGTCGCATTGCCGCTCGTTACGAGTTCGAAGGTGATCGTTGGGACGGGCTTGGCATCGGTCTGGGCTTCACGTACTTTAGCAATCGCGCAGCCGACTTGGCCAATACATTCTTTGCGCCTTCGGTCGGTGTTTTCGATCTGCAAGCCAGCTATGTCAACGGCAATATGCGCGCCTCACTCGGGATCGAAAACCTTCTTGATACAAGTGAGGCCGCGCCGAATTTCTACTTCAGCGGTAATGCGGGGCAGATTAAACCGCTGACCATCACAGCGAATGCCGAGTGGACATTCTGATGTGCCTGATAGGGGTGGTCTGCGACACGGCCTCAGGTGACCGACACAGTCTTTGTGCAAACCACTCAGAGTATCCCGCCAACAGGCCTTGGAGCCGTTCCACGAACCAAAAGGATCTTTCAAAATGAACCGCAGAGACTTTGCAGGGCTGGCGGCCCTCTTCATGGCGGGTGGATTTTCTCGCGGAAGTTACGCCGCGAGCTCCGGCTCCTCCGTGCGACCAGATGTAGCTGTGCATGACATGTCGCACTTTGACCCGCGTTATAACGGCGCCGAGAAGGTCGTTATGCTGGGATATCAGGGCATGACAGCTCTGGATCTGGTGGGACCGCAATACATGTTTGCAAGTCTTTGGGGCGCCGAGGTCAAGGTTGTTGCGAAGACCATGGATCCGATCATGACGGATACGCAACTGCTGATTTTGCCAGACCAGACCTTCGACGACGCGGCGAAGGACCTCGATATCCTTTTCGTCCCCGGTGCCGTTTCAGGTGTTCTTGACACGATGGAGGATGAAGAGACCCTTGATTTTCTAGTTGATCGCGGGGCTCGTGCAAAGTGGATTACCGCCGTTTGCACAGGATCATTGATCCTTGGTCAAGCCGGATTGCTCGATGGGTATCGTGCGACATCTCATTGGCTTGGCCTCGATCTGCTCGAAGAGTTTGGGGCAATACCGGTGGCTGAGCGCGTCGTGACGGATCGCAACCGAATAACCGGTGGCGGCGTGACTGCCGGGATCGATATGGGTCTGCTAATCCTCTCAAAGCTGCGCGACGTTCCTTATGCACAGATGGTGCAGTTGCTCGCCGAATATGCGCCTCAACCTCCTTTCCAAGCAGGTTTGCTAGAAACAGCGCCAAAACCCGTCCGACAAGCCATGGTCGATATGTTTCCAGGATTTGACGCTCATGTGCTGGCGCTGGCCACTCAGCGTCGGCGCTGACTCTAATCGAGGCTTAGAAACTTGGCGGATTTGCTGGAATGACAACACTGTCCCGCGAGTGGACATGGCTTCCGATTGGTCCCCGCTTAACTAAGCTATGCCACGTTGCGACCACGCCCTACTTTTCCTTCCGGATCTCCGATGGTCCCGAAGAGCCCAACGCTGCTCATGGTTTTCTCGAAGTTGTGAGACGCCGTTCTCGGCTGATGCCGGGACTGAACTATTGATTGGTTGAGGAGACGCTTGAGCTGAAGGTTCAGAATGGGCGGTAGGTAGAGCGGGAGCCTCGCGTCGTTGGATGAAAGCTGACATTGCGGCGTATTGCGGCGAGCGACCGTTTTAGCTCATATTGCATGATGCGGCGCCGAGATTTAGCCTTTGCATTGTGTCTGTTGTGGTTATCGGCCATCCCATTGCCGGATGATCCAAGTTTCAGAATAAAGCCGGGCGCAAGGTGATCGACCCTAGACCGACGATATATTCAACAGTGTCTAGCCACTTTATCGCTGACTGGCTTGAAGGGTTACGACCTCTGTGCTCCGATGTTCTCTTTCGCTCTTTGCTGGAAAGGTCCGATCTTCCGCTTAACCAACATCACAGTCAGGGTAGGGTCACGCTGGACCAGATTGTGCGTCTCTATCAACTGGCGGCGGTCGAAACTGGGGACGAAATGATGGGTTTATGGTCGCGCCCAATCCGGCCGCGCGCTCTGCAGCATCTGTTAACATCGGTGCGTGAGGCAACTTCGTTGTCATCCGCGCTCTACCGGTTCTCGACGTTCTGGAACCTACTACTTGATGACTACCAATTCCAACTCACGGACACCAAAGAAGCCTTGTCACTAAGACTTAATCCCTGCGGGAACAGTCGGCCTCAACGGTTCGGCCATTTGCTAATCCTGAAGCTGGCCCACGGCCTGATGTCATGGCTTGCAAGGAACGAAGTCCCGGTCAAAGCGGTCGAGTTCGCGTTTGAATGCCCCGACTTTGAAGAAGACTACGCGGTCATCTTTCCTGCTCCGGTAGCCTTTGGGAACGCGGTGACGTCAATCTCTTTTGACCACGACGTCTTGGGGCCTGTCCATATGCGCAACGCAGCCGATTTGAAGCTGTTTCTGGCGAATGCACCACGCGATTGGATTTTCACACGTTCCAGCGACCATACCCAAGCTTTGCGCGTGCGAAGCCATCTCAGCAGAGTTGGGTGGGATCATTCCAACCTTACAGAGACAGCAAAAGCGATGCATATGACCCCGCGCACTCTGATACGTCGACTAGAGCGGAATGGTACCTCTTTTCAGGCGATCAAAGACGGTTTGCGCCGTGACATTGCAATCCGAGATCTTCAGGCGGGTCGAAACAGCATAGAAGCTATCGCTCAAGACCTTGGATTCGCTTCGGCGGCCAGCTTTCACAAAGCGTTCCAAAGGTGGACGGGTAACACACCGAGTTTTTACAGGCGCAGTTCATCGGCTCCGATGTGATATTGTCACTTTTGGACAATATCCTGTCATGTCAAGAGATAGACCCGCTCTGCGAAAACAGTTTACCTACTAGTCAAATAGAGCCCGGCATACAGAAAAGTCTCAACCGCGCGCGGCGACTGAACAAGTCAAGCTGGCGCAATAGGACATGTTTTGCGCTAGAAAGGACCTCTCAATGTCAGAACAACTCGACAACATTCTCGCTGCCGCCCGCACCCATGCCATGGATGTCATTTTACCCAACGTGGACGCCTGGAACGCCGCAAAGACATGGCCCAGAGACGCCTCGGATAAGGCAGGAGCTGCCGGACTGACCGGACTTTACGCGCCAGTGGAATGGGGTGGTCAGGGCCTGTCTCTGGCGGAGGGCATACAGGTATTCGAACAGCTCGGGCTTGGAGATGGCGCGTATGCTTTTGCGTTATCCATGCACAATATCTGCACGTTCGCCGGCTGCGGATACGGAACGGACCGGTTTAAGAAAACCTGGTCACATGATCTGACCGCTGGTCGCAAACTGGCCAACTTTGCGCTGACTGAGCCGCAATCGGGCTCTGACCCGATGAAGATGTACACCCGTGCGACCATTAATGGCGACGGGACATGGACGGTCACTGGGTCGAAAGCGTGGGTCAGCCTTGCTACCGAGGCGGATATCTACTTCACCGTTGTAAAAACCAGCGATGCGCCCGGTCACAAAGATATGGCCATGATAGCCATTCCTGCCGATACTCCGGGTATCAGCTTCGGTCCGCTTTACGAGACACCGTCTTACAATTTCCTGCCGATGTCAGAGATGTATCTCAACTCGGTTGTGGTCAGTGAAGACAACATCATTCTACCGGTTGGTCAGGGACTTCAGGGATCGCTGATGGCCATCGATATTGCTCGCGTGTCCATTGCCTCGGGGTGCTGTGGTTTGATGCAGGCTGCGCTCGATACGGCTTTGTCCTATTCCAAAAACCGGAAGATGTTCGGCGGCAAAAACATCGAACTGGACGGCATTCAGTGGATGCTGGGCGAGGTCGCCACCGATTTGGAAGCCTCAAAACTGCTC
>JBCCNY010000061.1:0-11490 GCA_039025595.1 Pseudomonadota bacterium
AGTATTTGCGCTAAGCTCCTTTGCGCTGGGGTTCATCGGCGTCGAATACGCGCTGATCTTCGTGAATTCGCAGCTGCCCTCACTGGGTCAGTCGCAGAAGGCAGGAGCGATCTCCGGAACGGGTTTTGCATTTGGCTATCTCGGCGGTCTGATCGCATTGGCGATCATGCTGGCTTTTTTCATGACATTGGACGGTGGTCGAACGATTGCTGGCTTGGCGCCGGCTTTCGGACTTGACCCGGCGCGTGCAGAGGATCAGCGGATTGTCGGCCCTTTTACCGCTCTATGGTTCGCCCTCTTCATGGTGCCCTATTTCTTGTGGGTTCGCGATACAGAGCAGAGCAAAACGCAAGGCAGCGCCGCCGATGCCCTGGCACGCCTCGTGGAAACCGTGCGAGCGCTGCCCAAGCGCAGCAGCCTTTTTGCCTATCTTGGCGGATCCATGCTCTATCGCGACGCGCTGAACGGACTATATGCCTTTGGCGGGACCTACGCCATTCTCGTGCTTGACTGGACCACCACTCAGGTGGGCATTTTTGGCATCGTCAGTGTCATTGCAGCGGGTGTATTTTCGTGGATTGGGGGCCGAGTAGATCTGGCACTTGGCCCGAAACCCGTCATCGTGTCGACGATCTGCGGTCTCGCCCTTGTCTGCATCACTATCGTAGGCATGGATCGGACCCAGTTTTATGGAATACCGCTTGGCGACGGGTCAGGCCTGCCGGATATGGTCTTTTTCGCCTGCGGAATTCTAATCGGTGGTCTCGGGGGCACTCTGCAGGCTGCGAGCAGAACATTGATGCTGCGCCATACCGACCCTGCTGCGCCCACGGCAAGCTTCGCTCTTTATGGTTTATCCGGGCGCGCGACTGCTTTTCTGGCGCCAGCGTTGATCGGGCTCGTTACAGTATGGAGCGGAAATGCGCGATTTGGCGTTGCGCCATTGATAATCCTTTTCGTCCTCGGACTTCTCTTGCTACGCTTTGTGCAGGCAGAAGGAGACAGCGACACATGGCGCGATGGTGGATCGGAGCGGTAATGATGCTGGCGCTGGTCGCCTGCGGCGAGGACAGCGAGAGATCGGGCACGCAACCACAGCCGATCGCCTCCACGCAGAGCATTCCGGCCTCGATGCAGGGCGTGAGCGCAAAACAACTCTTTAGCAGCGCGCCTCGCAGCCCGTCGGCGCAACCCACGCAAGCCTTGGGGCGCCATTCGAGCGGATGTCTTGCAGGTGGGGTTCAATTGGCGGAATCGGGACCCTCATGGCAAGCAATGCGGTTGAGCCGAAACCGCCATTGGGGACATCCCGACGTCATCGACTTCACTAAGAAGCTTTCGCGTTTTGCAGCGACCCAGCCGGGTTGGGACGGGATCTATGTAGGCGATATCAGCCCGCCACGTGGGGGGCCGCATTCCGGCCATCGCTCGCACCAGATCGGGCTCGATGTGGATTTCTGGATGCGCCCGGCTGACCGGCTGGACCTGAGCCGAACAGAGCGTGAAAACCTGTCTTCCATATCGCTGCGGCGGGCCAATGGCGCCTATACAAATGACGCCTATACACGTCAGCATCATGAAATTCTGAAGGCGGCCGCGCAGGACCCGCGCACCGCTCGTATTTTCGTTTTTCCAGGCGCTAAGGTCCAGATGTGCAACGAAGAAACAGGCGACAGATCCTGGCTGCGTAAGATCCGCCCTCTATGGGGCCATCATTATCATTTCCATGTGCGGCTCAGATGCCCCAAAGGTGCGATAGGTTGTGTGGATCAAGAAGCGCCGCCGCCCGGAGATGGGTGTGAAGAGGCCGCGCAATGGGTGCGCAACATACTCAATCCGCCACCACCTGATCCTGATGCCCCCGCGCCCAAGCCGCGGCGGGAACTCACGATTGCCGATCTGCCAGGTCAGTGCGTCAGTGTTTTGCAGTCGCCGTGACCTCCACAGCATATGGTGCGTATTTTTTAAGCACACCCTTCATTTTGCTTTTGACATCGTGAGAAAATATGCAAACTTGGTAGGGATTTCAACAAAACGAAAGGAGGTGGTCCAGTGTCTATAAAGAGATTGGAGCTTGGTGTCGGAACAGTCAGGGAGGTCCGTATCTAAGGCAGACCTTGGGTATGCTGACCCACTGATTGGCACGGCCTAACCGGCCCGCCTCCAAACGCTTTAGGGGGCCGTCCTATTGAGGGCGGCCCTTTAGTCTTGTCCGCTCATGGCCTGCTTTCCGGTAATCGGTATGGTCTCGGTATCACGTCAGTGTTTCGGCGGTTTATTTTTTAGGGAGAGCGGTGTGCCGCTGCGTATCACAGATACGATCACCATCGAGGATTGGGAACTGACCGAGCAATTCGTGCGCGCCTCGGGTCCCGGAGGCCAGAACGTGAACAAGGTCTCTAGCGCGGTCGAGTTGCGCTTTGAGGCAGCGCGATCGCCCAATCTGCCCGACCCCGTAAAACGGCGACTGCAACGTCTCACGGGTCGACGCTGGACTCGCGAGGGCGCGGTGGTCATTCAGGTGACCGAGGAACGCAGCCAGGCGCGCAATCGCGATATAGCGCGGGAGCGGTTGATAAAGCTGATCCGCGCCGCGGCGTCAAAACCCAAACGCCGGATCCTCACCAAGGTTTCATCAAACCAGAAACGCAAACGCGTCGAGGCCAAAAAACAACGTGGTGCGATCAAGGTGCTCAGAAAGCAGGTCGAAGAGCCCTGAAAACCAGCCCACTCCTTGGAACTTGCGGGGGTGGAGGCTCGCGTCGTGAGGCCTCCGTGTTTTTTCGCCCATGCCATCGCGGGCGTTTATCGTACCGTTGGCCGGTCCGCCAGAACCGAGATCAAAGGCAATGCACATATGCGGGATCGTTGATCCGATATCAGCACGTGGTTTAGTCAAGAGCCCATGACGCCGATCACCATTGCAAAGCTTCGTCCTTGCTTCCCATAGACAGATACCAAGCCTGGCTGGTTTTGGCCGGGGCTTGCCTGCTATCATCCGTTCTTGGCTCGGTGCACGCTTTTTCCATTTTTCTGGTGCCGTTGGAGACGCAATTCGGGGTCGGGCGCTCGAGCATCAGCCTTATCTATTCCGGAGCACTGATCTGTGTGACACTCGCTGTTTTGCTGGGGCATCAGGTATTTGGTCGAGTGCCCGCTGCAACACTTGTTCTGATGACGGGCCTTTTGGGTGCCTTTGGGGCGCTCATTGCGGGTTATGCTCCGAGCCTCCTGTTTGTCTGGTTCGGATACTGCGTTTTCTTTGGTCTCGCGAACGGACTAGGATACGGATTTGGTCTACAGATTTCGGCGCAAGTCAATCCAGGTCGCGAAGGCTTCGCTATGGGCTGCGTGACCGCTGCCTATGCTTTGGGCGCGGCTGTGTCGCCGGTTCTATTTGAACGTGCCCTGTCGATTGGTGGTTTCAGCTTCGCCATGACGGGTCTCGCTGTTTGTCTGATAGTGGCCGGTTTTCTGAGCGCTGCGGCGATGGGTCTGGCGCGCGCGCGGTACTCAGAAGATCGGCGTTCGGACGATGACCTGAGCTCGGGATCGCCATCCGCCGGACCACTCGCGCTGCTTTGGATGACCTATTTTGGCGGTGTGATGGCAGGGCTGATGGTGATTGGTCATGCCGCGGGGATCGCTGCAGAAGCGTCGGGCGCGCGCCATCTCTGGCTCGCACCTGCCTTGGTTGCACTTTGCAATCTCGCCGGAAGTCTCTCGGGCGGACATTTGGCGGATAGATACCCGGCGCGCTATGCTTTGACGACACTATCTGGCCTGACGCTACTGGCGCTTTTTGGGCTTGCGGGCGATCCAGGTTTTGCAGGGGTTTTGGCCTGTCTGGGCGTCGTGGGCTTTGCCTATGGCGGCACAATCGCCGCGCATCCCGCATATATTTTCAAGCGCTATGAGCGTCTCGGAAGCGCTCGAATTTACGGCCGGATCTTTACGGCCTGGGGGGCAGCCGGGCTGGCGGGCCCCTCGCTGGCGGGATTTCTCTATGAAGCCAGCGGAGCCTACGTCTCTGCTGCGCTGTTCGCGGCCTGCTTTGGGCTTGTGTCGATCGGAACTGCTTTGGTCTTTTTTCGGCAAAGCTGAAGCATTTCCAAAGTGGCCTGATTGCGCAGTTGACAATTTCTTACAAAAAGACTCAACTATATCCAGCAAGCGCTCGATTCCAGTGCAAGCCAGATTGTAGCAATCGCGGAGGAAACGGGCCTGTGACACGCTATGACATGATGTACGACTACACCACGGAGGACTGGCACGAGCTCTTGCTTATGGGAGTCGATCCGGATGTATCACATTCGCATGAATTTGGCTGGGTGATGGACCGCTTTGACCGCATATTCGGGAGGATCGCGTAATGGATGGCGCGCTCGATAAAATGGTGACAACGTCCGATGAGACGCCACCGATATACGATGTTCAAACTCTGACCGATGGCGGGCGTCTGGCGCATATACGACTAGATGATAAACTCTATACTCTCCGGATCACGCGGGCCAACAAACTGATCCTGACAAAATGAGTGAACGCCCCAGCTTTCATCGCGGTGGTGCGCCGGTTGGCCACATCGCACAGCTTGGGCCGGTTGAGGCCGGGGCAGTTATGTATCTTAGACTTTGGACAGAGGGTCCTCATGCGCATTTGCAGATGAGGGAAGATTTCAGCGCGACGCTTGGGTCAGAGCGGGCGCGCAAAGCAGTGAAATCATTCGTAACGCTGTGTGATATGATGGCTGTCCATGGACGCCGCCCTCTTATGCGTCACCAGGTAACATGCCGATGTCTAGGAGCGGATGAGTCATGGTTCGCGCACTTCATAGGATATGCCAGTGAAGGAGAGCGGGAAGATGCGTTGCTGATTTCAATGATGATCGTCAAACCGAACGTTGCACCCGTGCTGGCGGGGCTGGCTGAAGAATTCGGCATGGCCTTGCGCAGTCTTGTGGCACATGGCAGAAATGATGTGAATGCGCCGAGGATTTTACACTGATACCCCCTGTTGTACGCAAGGTTGCTCATGTCAAAGAAGCTTCCCAGCCCCTGTGTCGATGTTTGCAAGTATAAAAGAGCAGGTCATTGCATCGCATGTTCGATGACCAAGGCGCAAAAGTCGATTTACAAAAAGCTGAAGACAGAAAAGCATCGGGAGGGTTTCATCCGGATGCTTGTCGCTCAGCAGGAAAACATGGGTAAATTTCCCGCTTGGCGCGGCATGTATGAAAAGCGTTGCGCCAAGAAGGGCGCAAAGCTCCCCAAAAACTTGTTAGCCTAGATGCGCTGACAGGAGCCAGGCGAACTTTTCGTGCACCTGTCCGCGTTCAATGCATAGATCCTGCGTCAGCATATCACCATGCTTTTCGGCAATGTCAGCTGTGCCTGCCAGAGTGGCGGCAATTGTGTTCTGGGCGTCCGCAAGAGCAGCAACCATTTCCTTGTCCGATGCATGACCGTCATGCTCGGTGACTTTGGATGCGGCGACCATATCGCCGAGCTTTCCATTGGCATGCGCGCCAAGGGTTTTCACGCGCTCGGCCAGTTCGTCCTGCGCTGCAAAGTGGTCTTCGTAAATCTTTTGAAACAGTTCGTGCAGAGGCCCGAATGCCATTCCGGTCACGTTCCAGTGAAAATTCTGCGCGAGCATGGTCGTCACGACCGTTTCCGCAACGCACTGGTTCAAGGCGGTCGCGATCTCTGTCTGCGCATCTGTGGACAAGGCTGCGGCTGTTTGGCTCATCTGTCCCTCCAAAATAAATCTCTAAGGTTGGCTCGCCTGATTGCTGGCTATGTGCGTAACATAGGCACTCGGTGGCACTTGCCAAGCCTTTTTTAGAATTATTCTAAGAAGACAATCCTGCTAGGTTTGCGATGAGCGCACCAAAGATGCGCCGCTTCTCATGAGGAATGCGGCGGTGGATCAGAAAGCGAAAGCTGCTATCGTCCGAATATTTAAACGATTCAATAGCTTGTGCGAGCCAAAGCTCGTCAAAACTGAATTCGGCCTCGCCGGGTCGATGCCAGACCGGTGTTTTGTCAAGCGCCTGTCCTAAAATCCGGATCAGTGTGTTGGCAGCCGCCTCTTCTCCGTTATCGGGATCAATCATCTGGCATGCTGTATAAATATCGAGAAACGAAGACGCTCGACAAAAAGAGGCATAAAAACGCAAACGGTTTATCAGCGCACGGGTCTCGGGCTGAACCTGAGGCAGCTGAGGGCTGACCTTTGGAAGTGCAAGAACTGCGACCATGCTTTTCAAACCGAGTTTCACTGCGACTCAAACGCAGAACGCCATTTCCTACTAAACTAGTCGAGAATTGGTTGTCTCGCAAGATCTGTGAGCTGCGTTTTAGGAAGGTGCGACGCTTAGCACCATTCCTACCGAAGTGGCGCATGCAGCTTGATCGATTGTCCTCGCCGCAGATTCGTTGGGTCAAGCAGTTGCTTTCGCGAAGTCCGTCATGGTTCGAAACACAAGTCCGCGTAGCGTGGCGGCCAGCAAAAATCGGCGCAACTGTTCGTGGGTTGCGTATAGCCCAGGCCCGTCTTTGCTGGCGCGGATGCCATGGCCCACGAAAACACCCGTGCCGCCACGGTCTGCGATCAGATCAAAGAGATGGGTTTGCCAAACCCAACCAGGAAAAGCGCCGTGCTGTATATCAGCGAAGCCAAGGCAGTTGATCGCCCGCGCAGGGCCGAGCTCGTTGTAAACGCGTTTCGCGGCCTTCTTTTTATCGACGTTCCGCGGCCCTCCCGCGCGGATGACTGCGAACCGTCTAGCGCAGGCGGTCCGTGTCTGCTCGGTTGATCCGTGATAGGGGCTAGCGAAGCTGGTTGCGGGAAAGCCTGCCGCGCGATGCTCAGCGATGCCTTTATCGATCTCATGATTGAGCCAGTGATCAAGGCCGTGCGTCGCGAGATAGGGTTTTAGCCGTGGATGCGTGCGCGTGTGGTAGCCGATCTCATGCCCGTCCGATTGCAGTAGTCGCAGCCCCGCGAGCTGTTCAGGCGTCGCCTTGTGGAGATGGCTCACACAAAACGTCACTCTGGCATTGAATTTGTCAAAAAGTCGCCGTGCCGAAAGCCACTGGTCCACGAACAGATCGTCATATGTCAGGCATACAGAGCCAGCCATCAGCGTCGGCTCATACCAGAACGTCCATTTCTTCCTGAGCACCGACGCGGAAAACACGCTTGTATCGTTCGATTTCGTTCGCAGGTCCCATCGCCTTGCGTGGATTGTCTGACAGTTTCACAGTTGGACGGCCATCCGCGGCAATCGCTTTGCAGACCAGGGAAAAGGGGGCCAGCGCATCGTCATCCAGCAGACCGCGAAAATCATTTGTCAGCAACGTGCCCCAACCAAAAGACACTTTCGCGCGAGCGGCGAACTGGGTGTGAAGCGCGAGGATCTTCTCCTCGTCCAACCCATCCGAGAAAATTATGAGCTTTTGCGTTGGATCCTCGCCGCGCGACCTCCACCAGTTGATCGCCGTTTCCGCACCAAGGGCGGGATCGCCACTGTCAATCCGCACACCGGTCCAGCCCGCCAACCAATCCGGTGCGTTCTCCAAGAACCCGTCGCTACCATACGTATCGGGCAGAATGATCCGCAGGTTACCGTCATGCTCTTCATGCCAATCTGACAAAACATCATAGGGCGCACGCGCCAGAGCGTCGTCGTCCTCCGCCAAGGCGGCATAAACCATCGGTAGCTCATGCGCATTGGTGCCGATCGCCTCCAGATCGCGGTTCTTTGCAATCAGGCAATTCGAGGTGCCGACGAAGTTCGCGCCCAGCCGTTCGGTCATGGCCTGCACACACCAATCCTGCCAGAGGAAAGAATGCCGCCTCCGTGTCCCGAAATCAGCGATCCGCAAGCCGGGCACGCCGCGTAACCGTTCGACTTTTTCCCATAGTTTCGTCATTGCGCGGGCATAAAGCACCTGAAGCTCGAACTTGGCGAGCCGATGCAGAACGGCGCGTGAACGCAACTCCATCAGAACGGCCAGCGCGGGGATTTCCCACAACATGACCTCGGGCCAGGCTCCTTCAAAGGTTAGCTCATATTGATCGCCGTGGCGCTCAAGCTGGTAGGGTGGCAGGCGAAGTTGCTCGAACCAGTCCATGAATTCGGGCGTGAACATCTGACGTTTACCGTAAAAGGTATTGCCGCGCATCCATGTGCTTTCCCCGCGCGACAAAGACAGGGATTGGATATGGTCCAATTGCTCGCGCAACTCGCCTTCGTCGATAAGCTGCGCGAGCGGCACGGACGTGGTGCGGTTGATCAGAGAAAATGTGACTTTGGTGTCCGGCCGATTGCGAAAGATCGACTGGCACATGAGCAGCTTGTAGAAATCGGTATCAATGAGCGACCGAACGATCGGGTCGATCTTCCATTTGTGGTTCCAGACACGTGTGGCGATATCGACCATGGTGCATTCCTGACTGCCCAAGCAGTAAAGCAACGCCCGCGCGCCTCCGCAAGAGCTTAGCAGCGGCCGGTGTTAACCAATTGTCCACATTTCACGCCGCCGCCGCTCGATCTGATCTCTGCTTGTGAATGCGGTTGCGATCAGGTGTGAAAAGCCGACTTCAAGGCGATGTGAGCGTTTGAGAGCGCGCCTTGCGCCCGTCCTGCTCTTTGCCGCAAAGCTGGCAAGATTTTCTTCATGAAACACAAGCGCGATTCGTAACACGACAACTGACAGTTGTGTGCGGCAACGTGATTTTGCCAGCTCGCTTCGCCGTGTCTTGGTGCGCGCGGGAGTGTCCCAATCGGATCATGGAGAATCATATGACCACAGAAGTGCGCATTTCAGTCATCAACACATCAGGAATAGGAGGCACCGCGTTTACCCCGCTCTTCGCGGGATTTCATGATGGTAGTTTTGATGTCTACAATCCCGGCGAAGCTGCGTCCGCAGGCCTAGAGGCGGTGGCCGAAGACGGCGTAAACTCGATCATTGCGAGTGAACTGACCGAAGCAGATAGCGATGGTCAATCGGTCAATGTTGTGGGCACGACACCGGCGGGTGGTCCCGGACCGATCGAAGCGGGCGGTCGCGCGTCGACAACGCTGGAGGTCGATGGGGCATCCAACGGCTATTTCAGCCTCGCCTCTATGATCCTGCCGTCGAACGATGCTTTCTTTGGCACCAACGAGGCGGTTCAGCTCTTTGACAGCAATGGCCGGTTTCAGAGGGCGGAAACGCTTGTCTTCGACGGCAGCAACGTGCTGGATGCGGGCACCGAGGTGAATACCGAACTGGACGCGGCGTTCATCAATCAGACGGCAAACAATACCGGTGAGGATCAAAACGGGGTTGTCACCCGGCATCCTGGCTTCAATGGCTCGCTTGGAAATCCGGACGGTGAGGGTGACCAGATCATTCTGGGCGGAACCAACGCGTTTGGACAGTTCATCGATCCGGTTGTGGCGGATTTCACCCAACCCGGCGCGCAGATTGCGACCGTCCACATCAACACCGTGAAACGGACCGATGGTAGCAACCGCAGTGATTTTGTTTTCGGGGGTCGGGACGACGATATTGTCGAAGGAAATGACGGCGCGGACATCATCTTCGGCCGCGGTGGCTGGGATGTGATCTATGGAGGCAATGGTCGGGACATCATTTTCGGCGGCCAGGGCGCCGATGAGCTCTACGGCGGAAACGGCGCGGACATTTTGCGTGGTGGCAGTGGTAGCGATGTGATCAGCGGTGGCAAGGGCCGGGATCTCATCTTTGGCGGCTCCGGGGATGATGTGATTTCCGGCGGCTCCGGGTTTGACATTTTGCGCGGTGGTGCGGGGAAGGATCGCTTTGTCTTCTCCGAAGGCAGCGATGTGGACGAGGTTCGCGGCTTTAGGGTCGAGGATGACAGCGTTGTGCTATCCTTCTCGGACGTCAATAGCTTCGAGGATGTGCTGGATATCGCCTCCGATGTGCGCGGCGGGGTCGAGCTCGATTTCGGTCGGGGCGATGTACTGCTTCTGGGCGGTGTCGATGTCGCCGATTTGACCCAGGACGATTTCGTCTTTGTTTAGGGTTTTTTCCTAAAGTTCACAGCCAAGCGCGCGCCGGCCTCGTCTGGCGCGTGCCATTTTAGTAATACCAGATTGCCGGTAAGGTAAGTCCAGTGTAGACTGTCCGGATGGCGATTTCAGTGGAGTGTTTCTTTCTCAAGCCCGGGGCCGAGGGCTCCTTGCAGGCGCAGATCCAGCAGATGATCGCGCAGGGCATCCTGTCGGGACAGTTCCGGCGGGGAGAGAAGTTGCCGTCGTCTCGCAAGCTCGCGCAGCATCTGGGCGTTAGTCGGATCACGGTCACACTCGCCTTCACTGAATTGCAGGCCAGCGATTACCTCGAAAGTCGGGACCGGTCTGGATACTACGTCTCGCGCAACGCGCCAGAGCCGCCGCATTTCACACCTGTGGCTACCCGCGGTGATACGATTGATTGGGGCCGTGCCCTGGGACGGCGATTCACCGGCGGCTCCACTCCGGTCAAGCCGCAAGATTGGTCGCGCTATGCCTATCCTTTTATCTACGGGCAAACCGATCCCACGCTCTTCGATCACGCCAACTGGCGCCAATGTGCTTTGCGGGCGCTTGGACAGAAGGACTTTGCGGCGCTGGCAGCGGATAGCTATGATCAAGATGATCCGATGCTGGTCGAGTTCATCGCGCGCCACACGCTGCCACGCCGCGGCATTCAGGCTGGACCAAATGAAATTCTGCTCACGCTTGGGGCGCAAAATGCGCTTTGGCTGACGGCGCAGGTTCTTCTCACCCAGCGGCGTACCGCGGCGATCGAGCATCCGTGCTATCACGCGCTGCGCGATATTCTCAGGCAATCGCGGTGCCATCTTGTCCCTGTCTCGGTGGATAGTGACGGTTTGCCGCCAGACGCAATTCCTGAGAGTGCGGATGTCATTTTTACGACTCCCAGCCATCAGGCCCCTACCAATGCCACTATGCCGCTGGAGCGGCGCAAGGCGCTGCTCGCACGGGCGAAGGAGATCGATTCACTGATCGTTGAGGACGACTACGAATTCGAGATCTCGTTTTTGCGCGCCCCGCTTCCCGCGCTAAAATCCCTCGATAGCGATGGCCGGGTGATCTATGTCGGTAGCTTTTCAAAGTCGATTTTTCCGGGTCTGCGACTTGGATATCTGGTGGGCGAGCCCGCCTTCATTCGAGAGGCAAGGGCCTTGCGCGCCAGCGTTTTGCGCCACCCGCCGGGGCATATTCAGCGCACGGCCGCTTACTTTCTGAGCCTTGGTCATTATGACAGCCTGATACGACGGATCGGTCGGGTCTATGCGGAGCGCCGGTCGACCATCGAAGCCGCGCTGGCGCATCACGGTCTGGGTGTGCAGGGTCGAGGTGTCTTTGGTGGCTCATCCATCTGGATGCGCGCGGCCGATCACGTCGATACGACCGCGCTGGCGCGTGACTTGCTTGAGAGCAGTGTC
>JBCCNY010000062.1:0-11468 GCA_039025595.1 Pseudomonadota bacterium
GTGGCCCGAAACCCATGGGCGGTCACTTCGTCTTTCTGGTAACCCATCCGGCGCAGTGCCGAGTTCAGAGTGTTGTTCGATAGCTGGCGGCGGTTGGACATGATCGACGGAAACAGCAGCTCAACGCCCACCACCTCTGGCCAAAGCTCATCGACAATTTCACACGCTTGATCCGACAGAGGAATGACGTGCTCCTTCCGCATCTTTATGCGTTCCGGCGAGATCGTCCAAGTCCGCTCATTCCGATCGAACTCATGAATAGTCGCGCCGCGAACTTAGCCTGGCCTCACCATCGTCAAAATCTGAAACTTCAGCGCCGCGATGGTGATGAAGTAGCCCGGGAATTCCTCCAGGTCGCGCAGCAACGCGCCGAAGACTTTCTCATCAGTGATGGCCGGACGGTTGACCACCTTGGGCGGACGGATCGCGCCTTTCAGTGGCTCGGTCGGATCAACCTCAGCTCGAAGCGTCACAATTGCATGGCGGAACACACCGGACATCACACTGCGCAAACGACGAGCGGTTTCGCGTCTTCCGCTGCGCTCGACCGATTGCAGTAAGTGTAAAATTTCGGCGGGAGAGACTTCGCTAATTGGACGCTTGTGCAACGGTTCTGCCAGCTTCATCAGCAACCATTCATTCTTCGTAACCGTTGCTGGAGCCAAATCGCGATCTCGCATGTTAGCCAGATGTTCTTCGGCAACCAACTTGAAGGTTGTACGAGCCAAGGTTTCAGCAGCTATCTTGTCCAGCTTCTTTTGCACGCCGGGATCACGATCCTTGGCCAGCATGGCATGCGCCTCATCTCGCTTCAGACGTGCCTGTGCCAAAGTGACCGCCGGGTACTGCCCGTGAGACAACAACCGCTCTTTGCCAAGAAACCGATACTTTTGCCGCCAGAGCTTACCGTCGCTCGGTTTCACCAACAAAAACAGCCCCCCACTATCACTCATTTTGTACGGTTTTGGGCGGGGCTTCGCCTTGCGAATTTTCATGTCGGTAAGCGGCATCTGGGGGTATCGCTTTCTCGATCTCAGAAGTACCCCCAAATGATACCCCCAATCGTGGGGGTCTCGGTGGTATCCCATATTCATCAGCGTTCAGATGTTAATCTCGAACTATCTGAAAAACCATCGTTTTTACGCTTCTATATTCAGCTATGAGAAGGGAAAATGGTGCCCGGGGGCGGAATCGAACCACCGACACGAGGATTTTCAGTCCACTGCTCTACCCCTGAGCTACCCGGGCATGCTAAGTCGATTAGCACGAAGACGACGCAAAGCGCTCTATCAATCGGACAATGCAACCTGACATCTGGAGCGCGTTTTTGGCGTGTCATAAGCGGCAAGTCAACAGCGGTACGCGTTTTTTATATACTTGACCAAAGGTCTTACAGATTGCGTCACGACAGGCCAGAATTCCAGGCATGCGGGTCGACAAAAGACCCGACATCCGCTTCGTTTTCTTCTTCGTTGATAGGTCTCACGAGAACATAGGATCCCATGAGCCATCGACCAAGATCCAGATCGGCGCATCGCTGAGAGCAAAACGGACGGAACCGCCGGGCGGTTTCCTTTTGGCACATGGGGCAAGTCATGAAAAAATCTCTTGCAGCGGCGGCCGAGCCCGTTTGCGGGTAAGTTCAAAATGCCCCATATTTGTCCATCCCAGTAGCGTCGTCTCGATACCATCTGATCGAAACGCCTTGCGCAAGGTTTGTTCAACACTAGGGCGGTGCTTCTTGGGCATTGGAGCAAAGTCGACGACGATCTGACCGCCCAAACCCCTCAGGCGAAGATGTCGCGGCAGGTCTTTCGCCGCGACGATATTCGTTTTCAAACCCGCTGCGGGAGAGCTATCAGGCCCAGTATTGACGTCCACGGTGACGCAAGCATGTGTAGGCTCTACATATAATGTGCCGCCGCATGCCAGTTTAGCGCGCGCGCGCAACGCCTCCCGGAGCCATGAATCAACATCACTCTCGACAGGTGTAACCTGCGGCCATTCCTGCCAGGCCAGATCGGCAATCTCGGGCCCTTCAAGCAGTTTTTCGACACCAGTCCCCTGATCCCCAAGCACGAGACCGAGTATATCGATCACCCGGGTGACATCGTTTGCCACGTCCTCCGAAGGTGTCTCTCGGGCGGCAGACCGCACGATCAATCCGTGGCCGGCCAAACGGTCCTGCTGCAAAGAAGCCAGATCGCGCAGAGAGGCCCGCATCTCTTCATCACGGATGCTGCGTGAAACGTTGATCCCCGGGGCACCGGCTGTCGCAATGGCATAACGGCTCTTGCAGAGAATACGATCCGTGATCGGGATTGCCTTCCCCGGCTCTGCATAGCCCGCCACCTGCACCAGGGCCATATCGCCCGGCGCGTACCCCTTGGCACCGCGCAGAAAGGCACTGCCGTCGGGCGTGTCGAAAAACATACCGCCCTGCCCCTTCATCGGGCGGCTGGCCTTAGCGCGATAGATAGCGCCCGGTCGTGGTGCATCGGCATCCACCAAAACGTCTTCTAGTATCCCGTTGCTGACAAGCACCGCGACGGCCCGTCCGCGAGAGCTCCCAAGGTATATTGCATGTCCCTTCACGACCCGACCCGCAGTCCGGCCGCCTGCAACAAGGCAGCGGTTTCAGCCAGAGGTAATCCCACAATGCCGGTGTAAGAGCCTTGGATCCAGGGAACGAAAGCCGCAGCAGGGCCCTGTATCGCATATCCGCCCGCTTTGCCGCGCCAGTCATCTGTTGCGATGTACTGGCTGATCTCGGTCTCGGACAGCCGCTTCATCCGGACCGCACTCACCACGTCGCGTTGCCAGATCTGTGCCCCATGACGCACGGCGACAGATGTGATAACCCTGTGCCGCCGCCCCGAAAGAGAGGTTAGAAAGGTCCGTCCCTCCGCCGCATCAACGGGCTTTCCCAGAATGCGCCGACCCAGGGCAACCGTGGTATCCGCGCAGATCACGATATCGTCGGGCGCGGCTTCGACGGCCTCAGCCTTTGTTTTTGCAATCCGGTGACAATAGATGCGAGGCATCTCGCCTCGTCGCGGCGTTTCATCCACCTCCGGCGGGCGAATAGCATCAGGAACAACACCGATTTGCCCAAGCAGATCGAGACGGCGCGGACTGGCAGAGCCAAGGATCAGCGCCATGTCCCGTACTTACTTGAAACGGTAATTTATGCGGCCTTTCGTGAGGTCATAAGGTGTCATCTCAACCTGAACCTTGTCCCCGGCCAGAACCCGGATCCGGTTCTTGCGCATCTTGCCTGCCGTATGTGCGATGATCTCATGGCCATTTTCAAGCTCGACCCGGAATGTCGCATTCGGCAGGAGTTCCTTGACGACACCGGGAAATTCGAGCGTATCTTCCTTGGCCATGGTTTCTCCTTCAATGAAAGACCTGCCATTGTGCAGGCTCGCGTTAAATGGGCGTATTCTCCACTATTTTCAAGCGAAACTTCCCATCTGCGAGACGATCAGCCCGCGCGCGTCGCACCCCTCCGAACCACTCTGAACGTGTGCCGGTCTCGCTTATATCAGGCGCAGCTAAGTCCGGCCAACAAAGCTGCAATAATGATGGCCGCCTATCATTGCACTCCGGTGACAAGACTTCGCCATCGGTCTGCGCGAGACACTGATCCTGCGTTGGTTTCAGGCCGGTTCTGCCGCCCGTTGCAACCGAAGCGGTATCTCACGCGCTAAGCGGATGAGGTGCGACATGTACGGTTTGTCGGCATCATCGCTTCGGATCGCGGCATAAAGTCGTTTCGTCACGCCGGTCTCAGTCAGCTTGCGCGTCACATACTCGGAGCTTTCACGCTGTTCCCGCAAAACCCAGTCGGGCAAAACAGCGACGCCTCGATTGGAGGCGACAAGCAACAGGATCACCGCTGTCAGCTCGATCTGACGCACGGCGCGCGGCTCTACTTTCCCGGGGATTAAAAGCTCGGTAAAAACATCCAGACGCGTGCGATCCACGGGATAGGTGATCAGCGTCTCGTCCCTAAAATCCTCCGCGACGACGTAGTTCTTGCTCGCGAGGCGATGCTGGCTGCCAGCAACAAAGAGCGGCTCGTAATCAAAAAGCGGCTGAAACGTTACGCCTGGCAGGTCTTCAGGATCGGACGACACGACCAGATCGACCTCTTCCTTTTGTAAGGCGGGCAAGGCATCGAAGGCGAGGCCTGGACGTATGTCGATATCGACATCCGACCATGTGGCGCGGAACCGCTGCAGCACCGGGAAAAGCCATTCGAAACAGGCATGGCATTCGATCGCGATGTGCATGCGTCCCGCGCTGCCCTGCCTAAGGCCGGAAAACTCCGCCTCCAGTGCTTCTATTTCCGGCAACACCCGTTCAGCCACGCGCAAGAGACGCAGGCCCGCTGCCGAGAGCTTCAGCGGTTTGGACCGGCGCACGAAAAGCTCCACGCCCGCCTGATCTTCCAGACCCTTGATCTGATGGCTCAGCGCCGATTGCGTGATGTGCAGCAAATCCGCCGCGCGCGCGAGCCCGCCCGCCTGATGGATCGCCCGGATCGTGCGCAGATGCCGAAAGTCGATATGCATCTATATTAGCCGGCCTCATTCAAACCATGAGTTTTATGAAGTTGTTTCACATTTGCTGACTTGCGACAAGAGTGCGACCCCGTTTGATAGGAGAGCAGTCGTGGCAACCCCTTCCGTGTCTTTCGAGTTTTTTCCGCCAAAGTCGCTGGAAGCCTCCTTTCGGCTTTGGGATACAGTGCAATCGCTGGCGCCGCTCGACCCGACCTTTGTTTCGGTCACTTACGGTGCGGGCGGCACGACACGGGAATTGACACAGGATGCCGTAGCGACATTGCATAAATCCAGTGGGTTGAACGTGGCGGCGCATTTGACATGTGTTGAAGCCAGTCGCGAGGAAACGCTCACCATCGCCCGCAGCTTCGCCGAAGCCGGCGTCTCCGAAATCGTCGCCCTGCGCGGGGACCCGCCCAAAGGGTCGGGAGGTTTCAAACCTCATCCCAACGGCTTTGCCGATAGTTGTGAACTGATCGCCGCTCTAGCCGATCTAGGATGTTTTGACATAAAGGTCGGCGCCTATCCGGAACCGCATCCGGAAGCCACGAGCCCGCAAGCGGATATCGACTGGCTGAAGCGCAAGATAGACGCGGGAGCCAACGGGGCGATCACTCAGTTCTTTTTCGAGGCGGAAACATTTTTCCGGTTCCGCGATGCCTGTTCGGCGGCGGGTATCAATGCGCCCATCCTGCCCGGTATTCTGCCGATTGAGAATTGGACCGGTGTCCAGCGTTTCGCAACCGCGTGCGGAACGCGTATTCCGAGCTGGCTAAGTGACGCATTTGAAGCCGCCCAACGCGATGGTCGTCACGATCTGCTGGCCATCGCCGTGGCGACCGAATTGTGCAGCGACTTGCTCGATGGTGGTGTCGAGCACCTGCATTTCTACACGTTGAACCGTCCGGAACTGACCCGAGACATCTGTCACGCTCTGGGTGTCACGCCCAAGCTAAGCCTGCAGAACGTGGCCTAAACCCCCTATTCCCTGTGTCAGTTGTTACTGACCCAACCTGACCCCGCCCTTGTGGCGGGGTTTTTTCCGCCCTTGCTTTTTCCAACCACCGCGAAGCGACCGAGATTTCCATAGTCCGACCAAAACGTCGATGCGAAAATCCGATCCAACGCAGCCTGGATCGGTTAAATGACTGAGCGTCGCGTTATTGACAGCGCCTGCGATCTCAGCCTTTTTGGCTACCAATATCGGGGGATAAAATGGCCAAAATGGCAGCCGCAACGCGTCGCGTGCTTTCAAAATATGCCACCTTTTCAGGCCGGGCGTCGCGCCCGGAGTTCTGGTGGTGGTATCTGAGCCTGTTTCTAGCGCTCGTCATCACGCAGATTATTGATGCGCTCCTGATCGCTCCGCTCCTGGTACCAGAAGGCGTACCGGAGGCAGAGCGCGTCCGCCCGCTTTCCTGGCTGGTCGCGATGGCACTGCTTTTGCCCAATCTGGCGGTCGGTGCACGCCGCCTGCACGATATCGGCCGAACAGGCTGGTGGCTTCTGATCGGTCTGATCCCGCTAATCGGCACGATTATCTTGATCTATTTTTACATCCAGCCCAGCGATACGGAGAGAAACGCTTACGGACCGCCTAGCAGACTGTAGGCCTGACATAATTTTTTAAGACGTAGCTTAAAAAGCCGAACCATTGCAGCTTTGGGCTCAGTTTAGCGTCTTCCAACGTATGATTATCCTTTGCACCCGCGCGGATAAGAGCAGCTAGCCATAAAGCCGTGCCCAGCGCTCGATCAGGTTTTGCTGTAACCTCTTTGAACGTCGGTTCCACGCCACCGATCCTTCGGGTCGCGTGCCACTGGATGGGTCCAGCCCCCGGCGGCGGCTCTCATCTGCAGTGAAAATCGCAAATGCCAAATCGGTGCCAGAAGGCGTCGTCGCGTATCCCGCCAATCCGCTCACAAAATACAACGTTCCTGTTTTGGCAAGGACTTTAATCGGGTGTTTCGCATTCACGCCGCCATTGGCATTTCGCATCGGAAAGGGTTTGAGCAGCGGCTGCAACTCTCCCTTGCCGCCATTGTCCTGATGTACCCGGGCCATGGCCAAAGCGGTTTCGCCAGCGCTCAGACGCGACGCCGTGCCGAGACCGGAATGATCCACGAGACGCCCTCCCGTCAGACCAAGACGCTCATTCGCCCACGTGCTCATTTCCCGGCCGGATGCCTGAAGCGATCGAAGCGATCTGCCCCGGGTCGAAGAGGCGATCATACCCACCGCTTCCGCCGTCAGATTCGTCGAGAACTTGAGCATGCCCTTCAGGATCGGCGAGACCTGCGCGCTTTGATGGCGGACAAGCACCTGCCCATCTGGGGCAACTGTCCAGGCGGGACCGGGCTGGACTTTGATCCCTTTCGACAGGGCCAGTTTGGTAAAGACTTCAGCCGCATACTCGTCCGGGCGCCGGACGGGCAACCACCGGGCACCTTTGCTGCCAAGGGCTGCGCGCGACACACTCCAACTGTCGTGATCGCCACCATCGCGATAAGCATAGACCGGGCTTCGCCGATCAGCGAGGCTCATACGCGAAATGTTGACCTCGGGCCTGTATTGCCCCGACCGGGCGTCCATCTCCAGATCATATCCCGATCCATTCCGTTTCCATCCGAAATGCACCCTGTTGAAATTGAGATTGAGACCCGAAACCGACGGGTTGTAGCTGACAAAGGAGGGTTGGGTTTCATCAATCGCATGGATGAAAGGCAGCGCCTGTCCCCAGGGTCGGATCTGTCCTGAGACAGCGGTGATGCCGGAGCCCTGCAAACGCGCCGCCATGGCGGCCAGGTCATTTGTATCGAGTATAGGGTCCGCTCCTCCTGCAAGGATCAGATCGCCCTTAAGCACACCGTTTTCGACGGGCCCTGTCGCCACCAGATCTGTCTCAAAACGGTATCCCCCGCCAAGCGTGTCCAGCGCGTAGAGCGCGGTGATCGCCTTTGCCACGCTCGCCGGGGGCAAGCCGCGAACCTCGTCATAAGCCTCCAGAATGAGACCGCGTCGGATATCGACAACAGCGTAGCCTACGCGTCCTGATACGCCCGATTGCTCGATGAGCGCGCGCGCCTGGGCGTCTGCCTGCGACGAGGTTCGCGCTGGTCGCCCTTGCGGTCGCAAAGATGTGGACGGAGCACCGGCGCAGGCGCTCGTCGCCAAGCCTGCCAAAGCAGAAGACAACAAGACCCGGCGTGACATGCGCTTTATCATGGCGTCATTTAGACAAAGCCTAGCGCGAGGTACAATCCACCATAAGATGAATTTTACATACTGTGAGCCTCGCAGGACACGCCTGCTCCGACCGGGTCACGTGGACAGCCCCGTCCAGTCGCCCTGCGACCTTATCTCGGTTGAAGACAGCGACGACATCGGAACATTTAGAAAACACCAGCAGGGCGGCGCGCTGGCGGCCAGCAGAGCGGCGCGGCGCGCAGGCAAACGCGCGGTGCGGTAAATCCGGGCCGCCTTTGACATCCGGGCCGAAATTCTATGCTCTGGCCGCGCCAGCACCCCGATGGGCATCGCCGCGACAATGTTCCGCCAGTCCTGCCAGTAATGCAATTGCGCCAAGTTATCGGCACCCATCAACCAGATGAAACGGACACCGGGTAGAGCCTGTCTCAACGCCGCCAGCGTTTGCGCTGTGTAACGTGTCCCGAGCTGAGCCTCGAGATCCGTAATATGCACCTGGGGATGCCCCATGATGGCACGCGCCTGTTCAAGGCGCTTTGGCATCGGCGCGGGGCCCACGCTCTTGAGAGGATTGCCCGGTGAGACAAGCCACCAAAGCTGATCGAGCCGAAACTGCTTGAGCGCCTCCAACGTGATCTGGACATGACCTGCATGGGCCGGATCAAACGATCCCCCCAATAGGCCGATAACCTGCCCAGGACGGCTAAGAGGTGCACCGAGTTTCACGTAGGCGAGATGGTCAAATACCAAGCGAATTGTCAACGGATCGGTCCAGCCAATCCAGCGCGCATGGTGTTTGACCCTGTCCGGAGAAAGTGCCATCAACCGGGTCATGGCGAAGGTCGCACCCGCAGATCGTACCCTGGCGAGCCAAGTGACCCGAGGCTTTCAGCGATTTTCCTATTATTTGAAGGGCGCTGGTCGCCAGATACTGCCCCGCCATGTTTTGAGACGCAGGACGCAGGCATTGCTCGCGGCCTATGGAGCCGATCCCGATCACGACGAATTGGAGCGCCGGGCACGCTACTACATGAAATTACAGCGCCCGTTCGTGCCTCACGGTCTGGAAACGCGCAGCATTCCGTTCAAACACAGTCGCTACTTTTTCGATTTCATGGAGCATGCTCTGGGATTTCCCAAGGAGGCGCGTTTTGACCCTCTCTTCGGGGATGTCATCCATGTGCCGGAAACGCCGCGCCTCGCTAAAAGCCGCCCTTTGACGGACGAGAACGCAAACAGCGTCCTCTTTCCGCTCGACAAGTTTCGCCATTTTCTACACCTGAACGACCCGCAGCCGTTCAGAGCAAAGAAACCCAAGGCCATATGGCGTGGTGCGTTGAACAGCCCGGAGCGCATCGCGCTGATCATGCAGCATGCGGGAAACGCGCTGCACGATATCGGGCATACGGGCGAGGCCTATGAAGGAATTATACCCAAGCCCTTTGCGACGCCAAAAGATCACATCGACCACAAGTACTTACTATCGGTCGAAGGTATAGATGTCGCAACCAATCTCAAATGGATGATGGGCACCAATTGCCTCGTCTTGTCGCCCCCGCTACGCTTTGAAAGCTGGTACATGGAGGGCGCTCTGGAGCCTGGCGTTCATTTCGTCGAGCTAGCGTCAGATTTTTCCGATCTGGAGGAAAAAATCGAGTTCTACAACGATAATCCAGAGGCCGCCGAGACGATTATCGCGGCGGCACAAGCATGGCGGAACGGGTTCGACGACCCGCGCCGAGAGGCAATGGTGGCTGCCCGGGTTTTGTCGCTCTATTTAGAGTTGTCCGGTCAAACTCAACACGACGTGTAGCGCGCTGCGCTCGGTCACATATGCGTTCCGGTCCTATCAGGTGAATTAGGCCTTTCGAACATCCGTCCGGCGCGCTCGTGCCGCTTATTTTTTAGACAGAACTTAATCCGATCACTGTAGCTCTATCGTCAGGAAATCCTCCCAAATGACCAGTATCGCTGCACCCGGACTGTCCGTCGCACCGCGTCGGGCTGAAACGGGCCGTCTATGAAGTGTAACCGCTCTGTCTGCACCGCCAGAACCAAACTGGCGAGGCGCGCAGACTGAGCATAGTCGCGTCGATTAGTCTCGGATTTTACTGATTATATGATCCTGCCCAAAGGCATCGTTAAGAGCGTTCGTGTCATGCCTTCGGTGGTAAATGGAGCGACGTTAGGTTGTGGATTCGTGAGCAGGCCAGAGACACTATCCGTTACAGGAGACTTGGCATCGGCTGACGCGCTGGCGCGGAAAATTTGGGGCTTGCGGGCAGAAACCTCTAACGAAGCCCTCGTTTTGATGACCCCGCGTGGAACGGTGTCATGGTTCAATGATTGTGCTGCGCGTTTATTCAGTCTGGTTGCAGGAGGCGACGCTCGCGTCGCGCTTATGCCGTCCGCGGGACGCGGTTGGCTCGATCGCGACAGCGCACTCTTCAAGGGTCTGCATCTGATCAATTGCGGGGAAAATGACAATCTGGTCTGGCTATTGCAGGATTTCACCCGGATCGAATATGAAAAGAAGACCGTCATTGCGGTGACAACGCAGAATATCTCCGTACCTTTGACGGCTGCTTTGATCTCTGATGATTTCAAAGCAGAACACGAGGCGAGGCTGAAACACGCCGCCTATCATGACGATCTGACCGGGCTGGCCAATCGCCGGCATTTGAAACGCTACATGGAAACGGCTGAATTCCAAGACGCCATGGCTCGTCGAACCGTTGGCGCGCTACTGCTTGATGTGGATAAGTTCAAGGAAATCAACGATACGCTCGGGCATGCGGCAGGGGATGCTCTTCTGGTGCATATGGCCCGCACCCTGGAAAAGGTTTTGGGGCCCAATGACGTCGCTTGTCGCACCGGTGGGGACGAGTATGTGGTCTTCTGCATCGGTCCGTCGAACCAGGAGGCCTTGCTGACCCGCGCCGAATTGATCCTGCGATACGCGGCCGAAGACCTCATCTGGAAAGGTCAACCAGTCCGGATCGGGACCTCGATCGGTGCGAGCCTGTGTTCCGACGGCGACGAGACGGGAGAGGACCTCCTGCATCATGCCGATCAGGCACTTTACGCTGCCAAGTCGATGGGTCGCGGACGGGTCGTTTTTTTTACGCCGCAGATCGGTCAACTGCAACGCGCGCAAAACCAGATGGCCCGAGAGTTGCGCGTCGCAGTTTCCGAGAAGCAATTCGAGGTGCTACTGCAGCCACAACATAACCTAGACAAAGACACGATATCAGGCTGCGAGGCGTTGTTGCGCTGGAACCATCCCCGATTGGGTCAGATCGCCCCGGGCGACTTCTTTGATATTGCCCGGCGTGCTGGCGTCCTGTCCGAACTTGATTATCACGCGATGGAATTGTCACTTGATGCCCTGAAAGCCCTTGATACAGCCGGGTTTTCGGATCTCTTCATGGCGATCAACGTCTCCGCCGAAATCCTCGCGGACGCAGATTATCCAGGCTTGCTCGACTGGGCCGTCCAGTCCCGCGGGTTGAGACCAGAGCGTATATGCATCGAGGTCAACGAAATGGCAATCAACGGCAAAGGCGCCGAGGCAATGAAAAGCGCCATCGAAAGGCTCAAAGACTTCGGGGCTCGCGTCGCACTGGATGATTTTGGTACAGGTTACTCAGGCCTGTCGCATATGTCCGATTGCGGCGTCGATACGATCAA
>JBCCNY010000063.1:0-11464 GCA_039025595.1 Pseudomonadota bacterium
CGCTCTCGGCGCACGGGTCAATGGCTGCGATGCAAAGCTCGTCATCACCTCCGACACCGCCCCGCGCGGCGGGCGGGTGACCAAGCTCAAGGATAACGTGAACCAAGCGCTGCTGAACGATTACGACGAGGTGAAATGTCTTGTGGTCAAACGCACGGGCGATCAGATCGCCTGGCGGGATGGACTGGACTTCTGGCTGCACGACGAAGAGGCCAAGGTGGGGGATGACTGCCCGGTCGAGGAAATGAACGCCGAGGACCCGCTCTTTATCCTCTATACGTCAGGCAGCACGGGACAGCCGAAAGGCGTGGTTCATACTACCGGTGGCTATCTCGTTTACGCGGCGATGACGCATGAAATAACCTTCGACTATCATGACGGCGACATATATTGGTGCACGGCGGATGTCGGTTGGGTCACCGGTCACAGCTATATTGTTTATGGCCCACTCGCCAACGGCGCGACGACGCTGATGTTCGAGGGCGTGCCGACCTACCCTGATGCCAGCCGCTTCTGGCAGGTTTGCGAGAAGCACAAGGTCAATCAGTTCTACACAGCGCCGACCGCGATCCGCGCACTAATGGGCCAAGGCAACGACTTCGTGACCAAGTGCGACCTGTCTTCTCTACGGCTTCTGGGGACAGTGGGCGAGCCGATCAATCCCGAGGCCTGGACCTGGTACAACGAGGTGGTCGGCGGTGGACGTTGCCCGATTGTCGACACCTGGTGGCAAACCGAGACCGGTGGGCACCTGATGACCCCCCTGCCCGGCGCGCATGCCACCAAGCCCGGCGCCGCGATGAAGCCGTTTTTCGGGGTCAAACCCGTCGTGCTCGAACCCGCCTCCGGCGAACGTATCGAGGGCGATGGCGTCGAAGGCGTGCTCTGCATCGAGGACAGCTGGCCCGGTCAGATGCGCACCGTTTGGGGCGATCATGAGCGGTTCATGAAAACCTACTTTTCCGACTACAAGGGCTATTACTTCACCGGCGATGGCTGTCGCCGCGATGAGGACGGCGATTACTGGATCACCGGGCGGGTGGATGACGTGATCAACGTCTCCGGCCACCGGATGGGCACGGCAGAGGTCGAAAGCGCGCTGGTCGCTCACGCCAAAGTCTCGGAAGCCGCCGTGGTCGGCTATCCGCATGAGATCAAGGGGCAAGGCATTTACTGCTATGTCACCCTGATGGCGGGCGAAAAGCCCACCGAAGAGTTGCGCAAGGAACTCCGGACATGGGTGCGGCAGGAAATTGGCCCCATCGCCTCCCCGGATCTGATCCAATGGGCGCCGGGCCTGCCGAAAACCCGGTCGGGCAAAATCATGCGCCGTATCCTGCGTAAGATCGCGGAAAATGATTACGGGGCTTTGGGCGATACGTCGACACTTGCCGAACCCGCCGTGGTGGATGACTTGATCGACAACCGCATGAACAAGTAAAGCCACGCGTCGAGGCTAGGCCCCACGACGTGGAGCTTCAATGTTAAACGGCGCAGAAAGTCTTTCGTCGTTTTCTTTTAAATGTGAGGCACGCGATCAGTTGCTATGGGCAGACGCCCGCGAAAAGCGGAGCCTCAGATTCAAAAAAGGACCGAACCCGTCTCGCGTGATCGCAGACTGGAACGTCCGCTACGCGGACAATGCGGACTATTTGCGCAGAGTTACATAGGGTCTTAGTCAGACCCATACCTGCCATTTGTCGAGTTCTCAGTCGCTTTGGACAGGATCCCAAAGAGCAGACGTTGATCTACGGGCATGGGCGTTCAGAGACTGAGCCTAAACGTCTGCAAAGAGTTCGGGCGATTGTATTGTTCTGCCGGTTACTAGAAGCGAGGGATCTCAAATCGACACGCAGCCACCCTAAGACCTGGCCAGATTCCGCAAGCCTTGACGATCAAGGATGCGGATTTTGCGGTAACCGACTTCGACCAACCCCGCGCCAGCCATTTTTCGAAGAACCCGTTCCAACGTCGGTACAGAAAGCGCTATTGTCATGGCCAATTGGCTTTGTGCTATCGCGATCCACGCGTCCGCGTCGGTTTTACGCTCGTCATACTGCAGTATTCGGAGAGCGAGGCGTCGGTCGGATCCAGTTACCGTCATGTTCGCCAAGGTACGCATGATCGCGTATCCATTTTCGTACGACATCCTGTAGAAATCCCGATAAAACTGCGGATAAGCTGCCAAAAGATCGATCAACGCCTGCTTTGAGAAAAACAGGCAAAGAGTATGGGTGGCGGCTGTCACGGTCGCCATTCGCGGACCGTCAGAAAACAGTTCCAGATCGCCGACCCAAAAACCCTTGTCGGCGTGATAAATCACAAGCTCCTGACCGTCATCGGCTGGCACTCCAATGTGCACAGCGCCCGTCGCGACACCAAAAATGCCCTCGGGTGGGTCTCCGTATCTGAACAGTGTTTCCCCTGGCTCAAGGCGATTGACGCGTCCCAGCTTCAGCAACTTAGTTCGTAGGCTGTCGCTGCACTGAGACAGCCATCCCGAACTCCGAAGCACCTCCTCAATATGTGACCGGTCGTCGTTGATTTGCTGCCGCGGCACGGAATCCCTCATGTGATGCAATTTGGACAAGACCAAGTTGTTAACTGGGACGTAACGGTACGTCGTCCGAGTTGTAAAGTCTCGGACCGATGGGTCCGTGAGTAGAAACTCGCAAGTCGCGGCCTGTGTCGACCGCGAAGAAACAGGTTAGATATGATCAACACAGCGCTCGTAGCTTATACATCGCTTCACCATATTGGACGTATCGGCGGCACAGCCGCGATCCTAATCGCGACATTGATGATACCATGTAGTGCAATATCTCAAGACGCGACAGCACCTCGGGACGGCCGAGTTTTACCTATCCCGCCGGAACCGTTTGACGGAACGATTGAACGGACTTTCGAAGGTTCGGTGCAAGACTACCCACAGCCGCTAGCAGCACCGGAAGGCGCACCAAACGTCGTTCTCATCCTAATTGACGATCTCGGCTTCGGGCACCCTGGTACGTTCGGTGGTCCGGTTCCGACACCGACGATGGACGCGCTGGCCGAAGAAGGTCTGCGGTACACACGGATGCATACGACGGCCGTTTGTTCGCCGACACGCGCGGCGCTTTTAACCGGTCGAAATCACCACCAAACCGGTTTCGGCAGCATTACAGAACTTGCCTCCGGTTATCCTGGCTACGACAGTCTATGGCCGCGGGAAACGGCGAGTATCGCAGAGGTTTTGAAGGAAAACGGCTATTCTACTTCGGCTTTTGGTAAGTGGCACAACACGCCAGGCTGGGAGACAACACCAATAGGACCGTTTGAACGCTGGCCCACAGGTTTGGGCTTCGAGTACTGGTACGGTTTCCACGGTGGCGAGACGAGCCAATGGGAACCAAGGCTGTTTCGCAACACAGTGCCCGTGGAACCTTCAAGCCGTCCCGATGAAGGTTACAATTTGAACGTTGACCTTGTGGACGAGGCAATCATCTGGATTAATCAACAACAGTCAATCGCCCCTGAGCGACCGTACTTCGTCTATTTCGCGCCCGGCGCTGTCCACGCGCCACTGCATGTTGGAAAGGATTGGGCCGACAAGTTCGAAGGCCAGTTCGATCAAGGCTGGGACATCATTCGCGAAGAGACACTTGCGCGCCAGAAAGCACTGGGCCTTGTGCCCGAAAACACTGATCTCACGGAGCGACCGGAAGAGATTGAAGCCTGGGACGCACTCGATGCCGACGCCAAAGCGCTGTTTTCCCGACATCAGGAGGTTTTTGCCGGATTTGTGGCTCAGACGGATCATGAGGTTGGACGGCTTATCGACGCGATCAACTCTCGACCTGATGCAAACAACACCCTGATTTTCCTGATTGCAGGCGACAATGGCCCAAGTGCGGAAGGCACAGTAACGGGGACAATCAATAACACGATGACATTGAACGGGGTTCCCGACACCGTCCAAAATCAACTGGCACATCTTGACGAGATCGGTAGCCCCGCGTTCGACAACCACTATCCCGTTGGCTGGGCTTGGGCTGGCGCTGCACCCTTTCAATGGATGAAGCGCGTGCCGTCCCATTTTGGTGGCACACGGAATGGGATGGTCGTTTCTTGGCCCGACGGGATAGACGATCAAGGCGGCATCCGCACGCAATTCCACCACGTTATCGATGTGGCCCCCACGATTCTAGAAGCCGCTGGGATCGTGGAGCCTGACACAGTCAACGGTGTTGAGCAGGTTCCAATGGCGGGGACCAGCATCGCTTATAGCTTTGTCGATTCAGATGCAGCTAGTACCCGTCGAACTCAGTATTTCGAGACCGGTGGGCATCGTGCGATTTATCATGAAGGTTGGGTGGCCTCATCCTTCCACGGAATCCCGTGGAACCTAACGGGCTCAATCGGGTTCGAGGGCAATGAGTGGCAGCTCTACAATATCGAGCTGGATTTCAGCCAGGCCCATGATATTGCCGCCGAGTACCCGGAAAAGCTGGCTGAGCTACAGGCTATCTTCGATGATGAAGCCCAAAAGTTCGATGTCTATCCGCTTGACGACCGTTTTATCGAACGAGCAATAGATCCTGAACGCCCTTCGCTGATACGCGGTCAGACACGCTTTGAGTACAAGCCAGGTACGATCCGCATCCCCGAAGGCACATCGCCGCCGGTCTATCAACGGTCCCATCGCATCATTGCCGACATTTTCGTGCCTGAAGAAGGAGCAAGCGGCGTGATCATAGCGGCTGGCGGATCTTCAGCTGGATACACGCTTTATCTCGAGGACAGCGTGCCAAACTATGAGTACAACTTCTTCGGACTTGAGCGTTTTCGGCTGGAAGGATCCGAACCATTGGCATCGGGGACGCACTCAATCGTTCTCGAGTATCAACAAAGACCGCTGGATGGACCGTCCTTGACGGGAGGAACCGCAATCTTGAGTTTGGCTGGCGTACAGGTGGCCAGTGACGTGATTGAGCACGTGGTGCCTATATCATTTTCGACGACCGAAACTATGGACATTGGAGCCGATCTGGGCGCAACGGTTTCGTTGGAGTACGAGGAACATGCACCTTTTGCATTCACGGGAACGATTGAACAGATCGTCGTAGAGATTGAATAGCGGAACAGCGACGTGACGGTCTTTAGTTCCTCAATTCTGTTCAGTTTGATCTTCGTCAGTGCAATTGCTTTGTATGGAGCGTCTGCAATTGCGCAAGAAAAACAGTGGAAGTTCTCAACGACCGTTTATCTCTTCGCGGCAGACACAACGACAGGAATTGGGGACACCAGAACGTCTCTGAGTTTCTCCGATGCAGTCGACAATCTTGACTTTGCGTTTTCGGGTTCGCTGGCAGCAACAAATGGAAAGTTAAGCCTGATTGCGGATTACACCTACACCGGGCTCACATATTCAGGCGGCGTGTCGGGACCGATCGGAACGACTGCGAGAACGACGCTGACAACCCAATTCCTCACGGGCTACGCTGCTTACCGTGTTTTTGAAGTGGGACAAACGTCAGTGGACGTTGGTGGTGGCTTTCGCTGGTTCGAGACCGACACGCAAGTCTCTATCGATAGACCCTCAGGAACATCCCAAAGAAACTTGGGTGGCAATTGGATCGATCCGTTGATCATGTTGCGAGGCACAACGAATTTCTCCGACAAATGGGCAGGTTCGCTTACAGCAGACTATGGCGGTCTTTTCAGTGACCGAGAAACGTCGCAAGTTACGATCAGCATCAATTATGAGCTCAGCGATCAATGGCTTCTTCGTGCTGGCTATCGCTATATCGATGTATCTAACAGGTTATCTGGCGAAGACTATAGCTTTCAACAGTCGGGACCTGTTCTCGGCGTAAGCGTTAGGTTTTAGCCGTGGTGCATTCGCAGATCGGCGCTTCTGGACAAGTTGATACGCCGCAGTGTCCTCTTTGAACCGCCGGGGCATGCGTCGTCTGGACGCCGGTCGGCTAACGATCGTCCGATTGGTTATTCGGACCAAGCGCGCTGGTCCCGCAAAAGCTTCGATGTCGGGCGAGATCTTGGTTCCGTTGTCTCGCATACCTACGAGGAGAGCCGCCCGTTCGCCTTCGATGGCACAATCCACACGGTATAAGTCGCACAACGCGCTGCGCTGGAAAACTGATTGTACACTCTCAACGCGATCGGCCAACAAATCAGGAGATCAAGTTAGTGCAACAGAAAAATGTGAGTTCTCCAGACGTATGGGCTTTTCTCGCGCTTGTGTTCGGGTTGACGGTTAGCAGCTCTTCAATGGCCTCCGAAATGGTCCGCATTGACGGCGGAACATTCCAGATGGGGTCGGAGCAGCACTACCGAGAAGAAGGTCCTGTGCGAGAAGTGACCGTAAGGCCATTCATGATTGGACGCACCGAGGTCACAAATGCTGAGTTCAAATCATTTGTCGAGGCAACGGATTATGTGACTACTGCGGAACGCAGCTTAAGCGCGGAAGACAAACCAAACTGGCCCCCGGAACTACTCGTACCCGGCTCGATGGTCTTTGCCCAACCAGCGGAACTAACAAATCTAGCAGATCCAAATCGATGGTGGCGATGGGTTCCGGGAGCCAATTGGCGCGCACCAGAGGGTCCTGGCAGTTCGATCAAAGGGCGAGACAGTCACCCTGTCGTGCAGGTCTCGCCAGAAGACGCTGCCGCATACGCCCAATGGGCCGGTGGTCGCCTCCCCACAGAAGCGGAATGGGAGTTCGCTGCACGAGCGGGTATTGTTGCAGGCGCACCGTGGGACGAGCCTTACGATCCTGTCTCTGGCTGGAAAGCCAACGTCTGGCAAGGCGCTTTTCCAGCAACCGATCTTGCGGATGATGGACACCACGGCAGTGCTCCGGTTGCCAGCTTTGCCGCCAACGCTTTCGGTCTACACGATATGTTGGGCAATGTTTGGGAACACGTCTCGGATTGGTGGGTGCCCGGCCATCCCAATCTTCCTCAATCCGATCCTCAAGGACCGCCTGAGGCACTCGCCGCGCGATATGCTCATCCGGATATCGGAGCCCAAAACGTCGTCAAAGGAGGGTCCTGGCTCTGCGCACCTTCTTACTGCATGCGGTATCGCCCGACCGCTCGCCAGCCGGCTGAACGTGGATTGGGCTCAAATCACATCGGCTTCAGGATCGCGAAGACCTTAGACTAGCCTTGAACCACAAGTCGTTTTTGCCGAAGAGTTCATGACGAGCGACCACGGTCATATTTCCGCCCACCGAAACGTAACGTGCTGTCGGCAAGCTAGGCGATGAGAGCACTCGACACGGAATTTCCGCGCAGGATCCTATTCGAAGAAATAGTGGAGGCCAGCCAGCAACCCAAGGTCACCTTTCGCATCGCTGCCATTTTTTTTGGCGCGCGTGGTATGAGCTCCCTAATGGCGACTTTGCTCTGTATTGCAAACATCGCTGCAGACTATTGCACTGGTTAAAATGGGCTGATTGCGGACCTCAGAGGCGGCGCAGCAACTCCGCCAGATGTCTAGCGACAGGCGTCACTCACGACCCATTGCAGACGTTGGCTGTCTGTCCGGAACGCTGGGGTCGCGGCTCGCATTGCCGACACTCGCTGCAACTGGTCAGTTTTGTCATTGTTGATTGTCAGAACAGCGGGACAAAGCAGCTATATATGGATCACGAACAAACGACCGGTCCGTTCTGACTACTTGCCTGCATTTCTTATTAGAAACCTTGGAAAGCTAGTCAGGTTCGAGTGACCGTTACAATTGAAAATTGAATACCTATAAGACAAATCGGACGGCTGCCGAAGATCCGCAAATGAAAGATGTTTGATCAAAGCTCAAACGGGATCAACTGAAACCGCAACCCCCACTAGGTCTCTTATGCGGTCATCTCGGTCGATACAGTCACCTGTGTCCCGTTTGCATCCAACCTGAACACTGTTAGAGCCTCGTCGGAGACGATCGAGAACCCGAATCCATCTGGATCAACGGCGAGCCCGAAAGGTTCTGTGAGATTAGTTACAGGGACGCACAACGGGAGCTGAGATATGTGCGGCGGCTCAAACGCAATGGTTATAGCAGCAACAAGATCGGTGCCAGCAAGCCAGCTAATGTGGCAGGTCTTAGCGACATACCAGTCTTCGAAGACCTTTTCGCCGTGGCTCTTCTTGGTTCGGAGTTTTCTGTCTCATATCCAATCCTTGGTGGTTACGGTTGTGCCTGAAACCCTCCCTTGTCAAATCAGCCTAATCTGTCTCATTGGCGCAGACGTCAAACAAAGAAACCGACAAGGTTGATCTGATTGCTATACTGGATCATGCTCCCAACATACTGCCAGGTTTTGATTTTTGAAATCAAGACGATCCTGGGGAAGTAATTCACGCTGCAAGCTCTGCACCGGCAATTGGCAGAGCCTACGTCATTTTGGTTGCGGAGGAATGATATGGCAAAGAACCCTACAAACGGTAAAAAGTCGCCGTCTCTCGGCGGAGCTGTTGAGAATGGTGCAAGGAAGAAGATCTCGAACTCGGCCTACGAGAAAGAAATGGTTCGGCTGCAAGTCGAACTTGTCAAAATGCAAGAGTGGATAAAGCAAGAAGGCCTCAAGGTTGTTGTGATTTTTGAGGGGCGCGATGCCGCCGGAAAGGGTGGTACAATTAAACGCATTACAGAACCCCTCAATCCACGCATCTGCCGTGTCACCGCCCTTCCGGCGCCAACCGAACGAGAACAAGGGCAGTGGTATTTCCAGCGCTATGCAGCGCATCTGCCTACTCAGGGTGAAATGGTCATTTTCGACCGCTCCTGGTACAACAGAGCTGGCGTCGAAAGGGTAATGGGTTTTTGTACGGACGAAGAGTACACGGAGTTTCTTCGGAGTTGCCCCGAATTTGAGCGCATGCTTGTGCGCTCAGGCATAAAGCTGATCAAGTATTGGTTCTCTGTCAGCGATGAAGAGCAAGAGCGCCGCTTTCAATCGAGGCTTACAGATCCGACAAAACGCTGGAAGCTCAGTCCAATGGACTTGGAATCTCGTAAACGCTGGGTTGCGTATTCCCGGGCGAAAGACGATATGTTTGCCCATACGGACATAAAACAGGCGCCGTGGTACGTCGTCCGGTCGGACGTCAAAAAACACGCCAGACTGAACTGTATAACTCACCTCCTCAATCAAATAGAGTACGAAGATCTGACCCCGGAATCGATCGTTCTGGAGCCGAGGCCACCTCAAGAAAGCTATGTGCGTCCTCCAATGGAAGACCAAAGCTTCGTACCTGAGATACACCAAAAGATATGAGGTGCTCAGTCAAGACTGCTTCATGGCAAATCCATCCGACGCGTCATTCGATATTCCACGATCAGTTTCGGCTTGTCTGAACGGGAAATCTCCGCGTCCAGAACTCCTTCGCTGACGGTTCCTTTTACGCGAATCGAAAACTGTTCTTTTGTTTCGCCAAATATTGCTCTCGGCGGCCCATAGTAGTGGACAGAGACGTCTGCTTCGTACTGGCCATCATTGACAGTGTATGTTCCGGTCGAATAATGGCGGCTACTGCCACCTATGATGCGTCCATCCTCCAAGACATAAACGCCGCTGTTTTCCCACCCATAAAGGCCAAGAACTTCACCTGTCCAAATGCCGTCCATCGTGGCTGACCCTCCATAAAACAGCCGCTCGCTCGAAAGTCATCGTAACACTACAACACCATCTAGCGAAACCAGAGACTGCGGCGGCCCAGATGTTCAAAACAGTATCTAGCGGCGTTGATGTGAACCGAGGTGCAGAGTGACGACCTATTCTGCTGGCGTCGAGTGGGCACGCAGAGCGTAAAGCAGGTCGCAGCAGAGACTGCTGAGCTTGTAGGGCAGCTTAAATCGGAGCTGGAAGAGTTTCGAGCTGAGAATGCCCGGAAATGGACCGCCGTGGCGCTCGATATTGATCTGACTGGCGGAAGAGCCTTAAAGGCAACTTAGAATGCCATCGAGACGACCTCGAGCGCGCAGTAGGAGGATATCCCGGCTACGCTTCGCATGGTGCTTGAAGGGGGCGACGAACTGGTCGGGCCGACGAGCGCGAAGGAACTATACGGCCTCGCTTCCAAGCTGCGACAAGTCGCGCTTGACGCCCGCGAAGGTACCGCGACTAACTAGAACATGGCGCGCATCGCGAATGATGCTGCCGAGGCGCTCTTGAGCGACTTGGACGCCATCGCGTCTGAGACCCGTCACAATGCCTTGTGCCATACCGGTCATTCCCTTGAGCGCTCCGTCGGCGCGAACTTGAAATACGATTTCACAATTCAAGGTCGATACAGTGTCTAGGGCTTGTGTGCATTGCTGACCATGCACAATCGACCATGGGATCACGTCCGCTTCGGGCTCAAAGCGATCATTCACTGCGCGACCTGTGAATGACCGCTTGTCGGCGTTTGCAGTTTATAGACCTGACCCGGGCCGTCAAAATCGCCGCTGGCGTAAGGTCTTTGATTTTCTCGTAGCGTTATCTCACGGAACGCCAGAATCAAACTTACACATTTTTAAATCTTCAAAGGTCATCGGGGAAACGAGTCTGTCTCTTAAACAGACGGCGCGCATGGCTGCGCGCCGCTCTAGAATACACTTTATTTCCAATCAATTGACTTGATCCGACGCATCCGCGAAATGCGCGGCCATCGCATCGGCTGCGCGAGCCACATCCTCTGGATTGTCGTAGAAATCGAACTGAGTGACATCTTCGAGCCATTGCAGCTTTGCGTCCCCGGCGAACCCTTCGAGAAAAACCCGCACCCCGTCCGGGATCGCCGCCGCCTCTGAATGCACAATGGCCAGCGGCTTATCGAGGAGGGACGCATGTTCTGCCGGATGATAGGTGAGCCAGCCTTCCCAGCCCGCATTATTCCACTGGTTGTCATATTCCGGGATCGCGCCGCGATCGGCCTCGTAATAGTACCCGCCGATTGGCATCAGCACACCTTCGGCTCCCTCGGGTCCGGCTGCCGGGATAATCTGCCCGCCCTCGGCCTCGGCTGTCCGGGACAGGCTAATCAGAGCCTCAACACCATCGGCACCACCATAGACCGCCTCAACGAGGTCGCCGTTCTGGAGCCACGGCGCTACGAGCCCCACGCTCAGGACATTCTCATTGCCGGAAACGGCGTCCACCATGTAGCCGGCAGAGGCACAAATTCCCAAACCGTGCAGACGGTCGGCATCGACCTCCGGAAGCGTTGCGACAAAGTCAAAGGCCGCTCGGATATCGGATGTCTTGGCCTCCGGGCTTTCAACGAAGCGAACGTTCTGCGGCAGGTCACCAGACTTTCCCCAACCGCGAAAATCGAAGGTGACGGCGGCAAAACCACGTTCGACCATCCGCTCGGCATAGACGCGCGGCATCTGTTCTTGCACGCTTGTCCAGGCACCTGTGACAACAACCGTGGGCAGAGCAGAGCCATCATGCCCCTCGGGCAAAAACAACGTA
>JBCCNY010000064.1:0-11457 GCA_039025595.1 Pseudomonadota bacterium
CGGTGGCGGCGTTTTGTGATCCAACAGATGCCGGAGGGCCTACGCATGGAAGTACTTGGACTGTCTCATCCCGTCGTGTCGACCGCGACGGCCACAATGCAGAAACTGGCGGACCAAGCCCGGCCCACCGCGTCGAGCGAAATCACAGAGAAGATAGGAAGCACCGGCGCCCAATCTGCCGCTGCGAAAGACCAGATGTCGCTGGCTCTATCAATCGATGATCGTGTGAGGCCGGTCGATGCGAGCCGCGAAAGTCTGCTCTACGCGCGCACGCCGGTCGACACGCTGGAACGTCGGCTCGAGACAGACGCCGTGGGCGTACCAGAAAACGAAACCTACGAGTTTCCCGAAGAGTTGCCGATGAACTTTCTGGAAATGATCGATATGTGGCGCGTCGATAGACCCGCAGAATTGAGCGGAAACAATACTCTGGACGTCGTGGACCCAGCCAGCGCGGCGGAAGCTCAAAGGTTGAACCGAACGGCCTGAGGGCGTCTGGTCTCTAGCGGTTGTTTTCGTGTTCAAGACGCTGCTGCGCAATAGCTTCATTCGCCTCAGACCGCTGTTGGTCTGATAATGCCTTGCGTACGAAATCGAGATGCTGCGTCACCGCCTGGCGCGCACGCTCTGGGTCGCGCTGGTGAAGCGCCTCGTTGATCGCCCTGTGCTGATCGAGCAGCTTGATGCGCGTACTGCGTTGCCGAAACATGATCTGACGGTTGTAAAAAACGCCTTCTTGCAGCAACTGGAACATCGACCGCATCATGTGAAGCATCACGACATTGTGGCTCGCCTCAACAATGGCCATGTGAAACTCCGCATCGAGCCTCGCCTCGAGGTCAGGGTCTGACTTTTGATGCGCAGCTGCCATTTTCTGAAAAATCGCATCAATCACCTTCAGGTCTGTATCCGAAGCGAGGCGTGCCGCACGCTCGGCGGCCAAGCCTTCGATGTCGCGACGGAAAGAGACATAATCGGCAACCGCCTCATCATGTCGAGAAAACAAATCCACCAATGCGTCAGAGAATGCATTGCCCAGCACATCTGCCACAAAGATGCCGGCGCCAGCGCGCGAACTGAGCAAACCGCGTGCCTGAAGATCGGCGATCGCCTCTCTGAGCGAGGGGCGTGAGACGCCGAAACGTTCTGCCAGATCCCGCTCTGAGGGCAGACGCTCACCCGGGCGGAGAATACCCTGAAGAATCAGCTTTTCGATCTGGCTGGTGACCGCCGAGGCGAGCTTTTCGGGGGTCACTTTCTTGAAGGGCATTGCACGGGATATCTCTGCTTTGGGCGGCTTAGGGTATAGGAGCCTGGTCCCCATGCGGCAAGACTTGCTGGCAGATGAAAGCCTCCTAGTTTGTCGGATGCGGAGGATTTTGCCATGATGAAGATCGGTGTCGCGCTCGCAGGAACTGTTGTTTTGGCAGGCGCTATCGGAGCATTTCAGATACAGGCGGCCAAGGCGCTGGAAGTTCCTGACTATCAGGTCGAGGCGGCTGATGGCGACTTCGAGCTGCGCTCATATCCGAGCATGGTTGTCGCAAACGTCAACCGCACGGGCTCACGGCAGCAAGCGGTCCGGCGGGCCTTCACGCCGCTGGCGGATTACATCTTTGCCAAAAATCGCCCGGGCGACAAAATCGCGATGACCGCGCCGGTGACGCAAGGGAGAAGTGATGAGGGTTGGACTGTGTCGTTTATCATGCCTTCTGATTTGTCGCTCGACGCTCTTCCCGTGCCAGCGGGCGATGTCGTCCTCGAAGAGATGGCGCCTCGATACATGGCCAGTGTTCGCTTTTCCGGTCGTTGGTCAGATCAGAGATTTAACGAGCAGACGAAACGTTTGATCAGCTGGGTCGAGGCGCGCGGTCTACGCCCCTTGGGTCAGGCGGAATACGGATACTACAATGACCCTTTCACACCAGCATTTCTGCGCCGCAACGAGGTGATGATCGAGGTTGCAAAACCATAATTCGCGCGCTCTCGACGTCGACAATTCTGAAATCGGTTGGCGCATCTGCGATCTAAACAGCGCGCCACTTCTCTGATTGATCCTCCAGAAACGCCTCTATCGCGGCGGTTGCGACGACGATCGTTTCGCCTGTTTCCTCGTTCAGGATGTTCTGTCCACCCTTGACGGCAAGCACCGTAGCGCGACCGCGAGGCAGAATGTTGGCCAGTTCCCCGGCATCGATGTTCTCTGGTGCCTGCACACCGATCGTGACCTCGACCACCATATCTTCGTGTCTGAGGCTTGTTGTCTCAAACATGGGGATCGTGGACCGGCGCATCGCGCTTTCAATCGCACGGGCGGCGGCCTTTTGATAATCCATACCGTGCAGATCGTTTCCCATACCCATTTCAATAATGAAACGCCGCCGGTTCATGGGACGGGCTCCAGCATCAGGCTGACATGGATGGCGACATTTGCGATCACGGTTGGTTCACCGTCTGGCCGGGGCACATCAAGGCCGCCCTGGACGGCACGGAGAGTGACCTCACCATAGGGAAAAACGTTCTTTAACGCGTTGCAATCGACCTTTTCTGGGCGTTGAACAGCGATTTCAACATCAATCAGCATGGCCTCTTTCGGTTGCCCGAACAGTTCGGCAAGGTTGATCGAATTTCGCCACAAAGCATCTTGTAAGGCGCGTCGCGCCGCTGCGGTATAATCGCGATGTCTCAGCGATGAGCCGATTCCGAATTCTGTGAGCAACCGGTGTTTGGGCATGATGATCAACCTTTGATGTCAAGAGCGCGTCTTTAGATAGCGAATGCCTCAGGCGACAGCATTTTCAGCGCCCTTATCAATGGCCTCTCTGAGCCGTCTTTCAAGGTTGCGCTGCTTGCTGGAAGAATGGAACTTCAACCCAAACATATCCTTGACGTAAAACGTATCGACAACCTGTTCGCCATAGGTCGCGATCACGGTAGAATTGATATAGACATTGGCATCGGCCATGGTCCGCGCCAGATCATATAGCAGCCCGGGCCGGTCCCGTGTGTCCACCTCTATGATCGTGTAGATTTCCGATCCCTCATTGTCGAAGGTCACATGGGTCGGCACCCGGAACGCGCGTTCGCGTTTCTTGATCTTGTCACGAGATCGCATGGCGTCCTGGGCCACGACCTCACCGCTGAGAATCTTGTGGATCATCTTTTCAAGTCGCGGCATCCGCTCTTCTTCATAGGGGCTTCCGTCACTGTCCTGTATCCAGAACGCAGCCACGCAAAATCCGTCTTTGGTGGTAAAGGTGCGGGCATCGACAACGTTCGCTCCGACGAGCGCCAGCGCACCGGAAAGCCGCGCGAAAATGCCAGGATGCTCGGCCAGAGCGAAGCATGCCCGCGTCGCATCGCGATCGTCGTCAAGGTGCAGATCGATACCAATTTCATCATCCTTTAGATTGCGCAGCAGACACGCAAAAACAGTATGAGCGGTCACGTGCAACCCCTGCCAATAGGGCTCATAATGACGTGCGGTCTCAACGCGGAGGGCCTTGCTGTCCCAATCCGAAAGAGCTTCTCGAAGGTTTCGCTTCGCATCCGTGCCGCGCTGTTCGCGATTGAGCGATTCCAGCCCGCTATCCATGGCCCGCCTTGTCTGGCGATATAGTGCTCGTATCAGTGAGGCCTTCCAGTTGTTCCAGGTGTTGGGCCCAACCCCGCGGATATCGCACACGGTCAGCACGCACAGAAGGTCCAGACGCTCGCGGCTTTGCACCGCCTTGGCAAAATCGCGGACAGTACGCGGATCCGCGATATCCCGTTTCTGGGCCATGTCCGACATCAAAAGATGATAGCGCACCAGCCATTCCACGGTTTCGCTCTCAGCTTTGTTCAATCCCAGTCGCGGCGCCACTTTTCGGGCGATTTGCGCGCCGAGCATCGAATGATCTTCATCTCTTCCCTTGCCGATATCATGGACCAACAGCGCAACATAAAGGGCGCGGCGGTTGATACCCTCTTCCAGTATCGACGAGGCGACCGGCAACTCTTCGATCAACTCGCGCCGTTCAATCCGAGCCAGCTGTGCGATGCACTGAATGATATGCTCGTCCACAGTGTAGCTGTGATACATGTTGAACTGCATCATCGCGCGGATCGGCTCCCATTCTGGAATATAGGCGGATAAGAGCCCCAGTTCGTTCATCCGACGCAAGGCCCGCTCAGGATTGCCCTGGCGCAATAAAAGTCCCAGAAACAGTTTTCGTGCATCCGTCGAATTGCGGAATTCGTCATCAATCAGATGCAGGTTTGCATTCACAAGCCGCATCGCATCGGGATGGACCAGCAACCCCGTGCGCAACGCTTCTTCGAAAAGCCGCATCATGTTCAGCGGTGACTTGAGAAAGCGTTTCTCGTCCGCGATCCCCAATCGGCCATGCACCTCGACATAGAGCGGTTTGAGTTTTGGTTTGCGCGCGAAAAGGCGTTGGATCAAAGGTTTTGATTTTACATGGGCCGCTTCCAGCTTCGTTAGGAAAATACGCGTCAGATCGCCAACCGCCGTGGCATGACGAAAGTAATCCTGCATGAAGAACTCGACAGCACGCCGACCGGCGCGATCCGCGTATCCCATGCGATCGGCCACTTCGACCTGAAGATCAAAAGTCAGCTGTTCGGTCGCCCGGCCGGTGACAAGATGAAGATGGTTGCGCGTCGCCCAAAGAAAGTTCTCTGCCTGCGCAAAACGCGCAAATTCGTCATCCGTGAATAGACCATTCGCCATCAGGTCGGCGACATGATCCACCTGATAGATGTATTTGGCGATCCAGAACAACGATTGCAGATCGCGCAACCCGCCCTTGCCCTCTTTAACATTGGGTTCAACCGAGTATCTCGCGCCTTGCTTTTCGTGACGAGCATCTCGTTCTTCGAGCTTGGCCTCAATAAATTCCCGCTCGGTTCCGTCGAATATTTCGAGGCGCAATCGATCGCCCAGTGTCCCTGCCAATGGCTCGTCGCCAAAGAGAAACCGTTTCTCGAGCAACCCGGTGCGAATAGTGAAGTCGGACGAGGCCAGACGCAGGCAATCCTGCACCGTTCGGCTAGCATGCCCGACCTTGAGCTTCAGGTCCCACAAAATATAGAGCGTGCTTTCGATCACACTCTCAGACCAAGGCGTCATTTTATAGGGGGTTAAAAACAGCAGATCCACGTCCGAGAACGGCGCCATCTCGCCCCGGCCATACCCACCAACCGCCAGGATTGATATCCGCTCCGCCTCCGTTGGGTTAGGCAGGGGATGCAGATATTGGCACGCGAAGCGGAGCGTTGTGACCACGAGGCAGTCCGTGAGCCAGCAATAGGCGCGCGTGCTCTGACGTGCAGCAAAAGGCGATGCTACGATTGCCTTTGCAATGGCAGCGCGACCTTTGGCTTGCGCAGAGTTCAACAGGTTTACGACACCGGCGCGGCGTTCCGCGGGACTTCGTTCTTTGTGTTCGGTAGGGCGCTCTATTTCAGCCCAGACACTTGCATTGTCAAAGATTTCTGTCGCAGGACAGATCAAGTCATCGGGAGGAAGCTGAAAATCTCTCATAAAAGGCGCAGCAGCTCCTTAGAAACCGCCTCCGCTGAAGGAGCTTGGCGCGGGTGATAGAACAAACAACTCGCGCTCACGCACCGTGACAACGGCAAGACCGCGATCAGTTGTTCCATCAGACCTGAATCTGAAAATCCCATTCACGCCCTGAAATCCTGCGGGTTGCACAAGGTTTCCCCGCGACAATGCATCGGAGCGACCCGATTGCGCAAGCGCGCCGATCGCGGCAATCGCATCATAGGACAGGCCAGCCAGAGCATGAGGCGGGTTCCCGTAGGCGCTCTGAAACCGACTTCGGAACTGAGTTTCGCGCTGTGGGTCAGGAATGGCAAACCAGCCCTCTTGAACGCCGGGCAGCTCAAGCGTTTGTCTCGGCTGATCCCAACGGGCCAGCCCGATATATTGAATGTTTTCTGGTGGTAAACCGGCCTCTGGCAGCATTTGTGTGAATAACGGAAGCGCGCCAGCCGTGTTCGCTGTCAGAAATATGGAATCTGCCTGATTCGTTTGGGCCGTGGATGTGATTGCCGGAACCGCGCCGATAACGCCTTGCTGCGAAAACTCATATGTGACGCTTCCTGCAGATTGAGCGCCCCGGGACGACACGGCGCGGGAGATGGCGTTGCGACCCAATTCCCCTGCGACGTTATCCGAATAAACGGTCATGATGCGGCGCTTGCCTTGCGAAACGGCGTAGCCGGTTAGCCGGTCGGCGGTCGTGTCGAAGGTTTGACCAAGAACGAACAGGTTTCCCCCGGCAATTGTCGGATTGTTTGAAAACGCCATCACGTTGACATTTCTGGGCGCCATACTGACCGCAACCGCGTTTGCAGAGGCTGCGTGGAGAGGTCCCACAATAATCTTCGCGCCTTCATCCACGGCTTGAATGGCGACGTTCTGCGCTTGCGTCGCATTTCCAGCTGTGCCGTAGACCCGCAAGTCGATCGCCACCCCGGACAAGTCGGACACAGCGAGCCGCGCCGCATTTTCCAGATCGCGCGCGAGCAATTGTTCTTCGGCGGATGTGGAGCCATGCGGTACCAAAAGGGCAACGGGTACCGCTTCGCCGTCGATCAGGGACTGACCCTGACCGCCTGTGATGGGAACACCCATCTGGCAATTGGCCAACATCACCAAGACCAACCCTGCGAAAATCCATCGGATTGGCTTGCTTACATGTTTTAACATGGACAACATTGCGCTGTGTCTCCTGTTTCGATCTGCCCCCGACGCGTTGGTCGGATAATAAACGTCCTAAGAGGCGGGTCCAGTCATGATTGATAACCTGTCCACTCTTGCGCCTGGTCTGTATTTGATTGCGACACCGATCGGGGCCGCGCGCGATATTACGCTGCGTGCGCTCGATTTGCTAAAGTCCGCCGAAGTTCTGGTCGCGGAGGATACGCGCAGTCTGAAACGCCTGATGGATATTCACGGCATCGACCCGGCCGGACGGCCTGTCCTGTCCTATCACGATCACAATGGCGCCAAGATGCGGCCAAGGATCCTCGAACGGCTCCGCGCGGGGCAATCGGTGCTTTACGCCTCTGAGGCAGGTAGCCCTTTGGTTGCAGATCCCGGTTATGATCTGGTCCGGGATGTGATTGAGGCGGGCTTGCCGCTGAGCTGCGCACCGGGACCATCGGCAGTGATTGCGGCTCTTTGCCTTTCCGGTTTGCCATCGGACCGTTTTCTGTTCGCCGGCTTTTTGCCCGCTGCGCAGAACCGGCGCAAAACCGCTCTGGAAGAACTTTCGGATGTGCCTGCCACGTTGATTTTCTACGAGTCGCCGCGTCGGATTGCGGCCCTTTTGAAGGACGCTGTCGGCATTTTGAGCGGCGACAGGAAGGCGGTTCTTTGTCGCGAAATGACGAAGAAATTCGAAGAAGTCTTGAGGGGTACGCTTCTGGAATTGTCCATTCAGCTCAATGAACGTGACCTAAAAGGCGAACTTGTCCTGTTGATTGAGCGCGGAGCGCCGCAGAGTACCACAGATGAAGAGATAACCGAGGCTCTCGTGCAAGCTTTGCCCAAAATGTCGGTCCGTGATGCAGCCGATACTGTTGCGCGCGCCTACGGCTTAAAGAAGCGCGATGTCTACCAAAAGGCGCTCAAATTTTCGAAAGGCGACTGACGCGCGTTCTGGATCGTCGCTATCGAAGTTAGCAGAGTATTAACTGGTTTCTGAGATCCCGATTTAGTCGGTTCCATCGCATACGGACGTTACCCAAATGAGTTTTCTCGAACCTACTGAGGGACACCGGACCTCAACCAACAGGAAATCACTGACAGGCGCACAATCTCATTTCAGAGGGGTTGGCGCCGAAGACAGCGTCGTTCGCTGGTACAAGGCGCGCGGCGGCGACATTCTGGAACGACGCTGGCGTGGACGCGAAGGAGAGATCGATTTGATTGTGCGACATGAGGGTGTCGTGGTTTTCTGCGAGGTCAAATCGTCCAAAAACAGGCAGCGCGCGGCTGCATCCCTGTCGGATCGACAGATTAAGCGCATCTGCCAAGCTGCGGCGGAGTTTCTCGGCACGTTGCCGGACGGGGAACTCACAAAGATGCGGTTTGACTTCGCGATTGTTGATTCCAGTGGCGCGCCAGATGTCATTCACAACGCGTTTGATTACTGGTGAGCCACTGACCTTGCCCAAAGACGTCTAAACGGCAAGGCTTGCGCGCCTCGACGTGATACCTCAGAAAGATCCCGCCAGGCGACGGCGGGGTAGTACGAGCGGATAGTCATGAAAGTTGCGTTCCAAATGGATCCTCTGGGGCCAGTCGATATTGCCGCAGACAGCACGTATCGCCTCGCTGAAGAGGCGCAGGCGCGGGGTCACGAGCTGTTCTATTACACACCTGACAAATTGGCCTATGATCGCGGGCGTGTTGTCGCGCGCGGACACAGCCTGTCAGTCCGACGGGTGCAAGGAGACCATTTCGAACTGGGCGAAGAGGAGCTTCTGGATCTCGGAGAATTCGATGTCATTTGGCTTCGCCAGGATCCACCCTTTGATATGTTCTATATCACGACGACGCATCTGCTCGAACGGCTGCGCGACACGACCCTGGTGCTTAATGATCCTTTCTGGGTCAGGAATTTCCCCGAAAAACTGATGATTCTTGATTTCCCGGACTTGATGCCCGCGACGGCGATTGCTCGAGATCTGGCAACGATCAAGGCGTTCAAGGATGAGTTTGGCGATGTTATCGTCAAACCGCTTTACGGGAATGGCGGAGCCGGTGTGTTTTTGCTGAGACAAGAGGACCGCAACCTCTCAAGCCTGCACGAGATGTTCACGGGCTTCAGCCGTGAGCCTTTGATTGTTCAGCAATATCTGCCGCAGATCAGCGAGGGCGATAAACGGGTGATCCTTGTCGATGGGGAGCCGGTCGGTGCGATCAACCGCATGCCAGCCGCGGGCGAGACCCGGTCGAACATGCATGTGGGCGGACGTCCGGAACCCTGCGCGCTGACCGACCGAGATCGCGAGATCTGTGCCACGATCGGGCCCAAACTGCGCGAGCATGGCCAGGTCTTTGTGGGTATCGATGTCATCGGGCGGTATCTGACGGAAATCAATGTCACCTCGCCAACCGGCATTCAGGAACTGGAACGCTTCGACGGTATCAACGTGGCCGAACGCATCTGGGAGGTCACAGAGGCGCGCCGCGCATGAGCTTTCTGCTACCGATTCTGAATACCTCACTGCGGCTTGTCGAAAAACCATATCTTGAAGCAGCGACAGATGTGCTTGCGGTTCGGCAATCCTTTGAACGCAAAGCAAGGCTTTTGTTCCGATCACCCTCGGGCAGTGATTTTCGGAAAAAGACGGTCGGTGGTCGCCCGTCCGTTCTGGTCACACCGCGCGCTGTCGGATCATCGAAGGTCGCGATCTTTTATCTCCACGGCGGGGCGTATCTTTTCGGCTCGCCCGACACCCACCGGGCCATGGTGGCGCGGCTTTGCGCTGAAGGCGGCTTTCAGGCCCTGTTACCAAGCTACCGGCTGGCGCCGGAACATCTCTTTCCCGGCGCTCTCGAGGATGCGTTGTCCGCCTACCAAGCGTGGCGGGCCGAGCATGCCCATGTTGTCATCGGTGGAGATAGCGCGGGCGGTGGTCTCGCGCTCGCGTTGCTGGCCGAAATTGGCAGGCTCGACCTGGACGCCCCGTTGGGTGCTTTCGCGTTCTCTGCGCTCACTGATATGACAGGCACAGCCCCGAGTTTGCGTAACAATGCGGAAACCGAGGTGATTTTGCCGGCCCACCGGATGCGGGAAATCGGAAACATGTATCTCGGCGGATCGGACCCGTCCGATCCGCGCGCCTCGCCCCTATTCGCAGATTTTCACGGCGCTCCGCCGGTTTGGCTCACTGTAAGCGATGCCGAGATCTTGCTCAGCGACTCCCAGAATTTAGCGTCGCGATTGACAGATCAGAACGTGCCGGTGCACCTGCGCGTGGAGCATAACCTGCCCCATGTCTGGCCCATATTTCAAAGCTACCTGCCGGAGGCACGCGCGACACTGGCCGATCTTGCCAGCTGGATCAGGCAGCTTGAAGAGAGGGTTGGCGATAGCTGAGCGCTTCGGCAATATGATGGCGGCGCACCGTGTCCTCGTCATCAAGATCGGCAATCGTTCGGGCCACCCGCATCACCCGGTGGTAGCCCCGCGCGGATAGATTGAACCTCTCGGAGGCCCTCCTGAGCAAGTCACGTCCGTCGGGATCCGGGTTTGCAATTTCCGCCAGAACCTCGCCCTCTGCATCGGCATTCAGCGAAGGACCTTCCACCGTCTCAAACCGCTGCTTTTGTTTCAAGCGCGCCGCATTCACACGCTGTGCCACATCGGCGGTGCTGTCGCCTGTCGCCGGAAGCGAGAGGTCGGAAAAACTCACCGATGGGACATCTATGCGCAAATCGAACCGATCCATCAGGGGACCCGAAATGCGCCCCAGATAATCCTCGCGGCATTTTGGCCCACGCGAACAGAGCTCCGAGCCGCCGCATTTACAGGGATTGGCGGCCGCCACCAGCAAAAAGCGGCAGGGATACCGCACATGCGCATTCGCCCGGGAGACGACCACCTCTCCAGTTTCGACGGGCTGACGCAAACTGTCGAGCACGGAGCTGGCGAATTCAGGGAATTCGTCCATGAAAAGCACGCCGTTATGGGCTAAGCTGACCTGACCGGGACCAGACCGCCGTCCGCCTCCGACAAGCGCAGCCTTAGAGGCCGTGTGATGCGGCTCGCAAAAGGGACGCGTCCGGCTGATACCGCCCTGTTCGATCAACCCCGCCAGCGAATGCACCATCGAAGTCTCTAATGCCTCGGCGGCGCTCAATGGGGGTAAAATGCCGGGCATTCGCTTGGCCAGCATTGATTTGCCAGATCCGGGCGGCCCGATCATGATCAGGTGGTGACGTCCGGCCGCGGCAATTTCCAGTGCTCGTTTGGCGCGTTCCTGGCCCTTCACATCGCGCAGATCCCGGCCCGCGCTGGTTTGGACAACTTCGCCCGGTCGGGCGGGGGCAAGCGGCGCCTGACCGGTGAAGTGCCGTACAACATCGGTGAGTGTTGCGGCCCCGATCACCTGTGTGTCACCGACCCAGGCCGCCTCGGACCCCGAGGCGCGGGGGCATAGCAGAATACGGCTCTCTTCGGCGGCAGCCATCGCGGCCGGCAGGGCACCGGACACGGGCACAAGCGATCCATCCAGCGAGAGCTCGCCCAGCGAACAGGTGCCTTCAACCGCATCTTTTGGCACGATATCGAGTGCAGCGAGCAGCGCGAGCGCGATGGGCAGATCGAAATGGCTGCCTTCTTTTGGCATATCGGCTGGCGAGAGATTGATCGTGATGCGTTTCGACGGGAGCGCGATCGCCATGGCATTGAG
>JBCCNY010000065.1:0-11434 GCA_039025595.1 Pseudomonadota bacterium
CAGCCGCAATTTCTGCTGCTTGAGGCGCTTGATCGTGAACGTATCCGCTGTGCTCTGCTCTTCCAAAGCGCGGATCGCGGCGTCAAGATCCGCGTGCTGGCGTCGGAATTCAGCCAGTTCCACGCGCAGAACCTCCTCCGACTTCATAGAAAAACTGCCGAAACTGTTCATTCTGGCCTTCTTGCTCAAATGACGTGCGCGGGATCATACCCTTATTCCACTTCTCGTCAAAGACTTGCAACTTCATGAGGGCTACCCCATTTGTATAACCGAATGGTTGCCGCCAGGGACCATTCGCCGGATTGTCGCTTCGCAGGTAAAGGACATGCCGATGACAAAGGTATCGTTGGGCTCCCACCCCTATATGTTGGGATTTGAACAGCTCGAGCGGCTGCTGGAACGCAGCGCGAAATCGGGCAATGAGGGCTATCCTCCGTTCAACATCGAACAAACGTCGGAAAATTCGTACCGAATTACGCTAGCGGTCGCAGGTTTTGCTGAAGAAGATCTGTCGATCACGCTCGAGGACCGGCAGTTGGTGATCCGGGGACGTCAAACCGACGACAGGGAAGAAAGGATGTTTCTGCATCGTGGGATCGCCGCACGGCAATTTCAGCGCAGCTTCGTGCTTGCGGATGGCGTGGAGGTCGGAGATGCCGTGATGGAAAACGGTCTTTTGCATGTTGATCTCAATCGCGCACAACCCGAGACAATTGTTCAAACAATCAAGATAAACAAGGGGTAGAGCCATGAATACACCGTACGATCTCATCACGGATGCCGATAAGGCCATTGTCTATGTTCGCGAGGTTAAAGCGATAGACTTACCCCGCGACCTGCGCAAAGCCATCGGAGAAGCTGATATCGTCTACGCCGTCCACAACTCGGATGGTGAGCGTCTGGCACTCGTGCGCGACCGCAACATGGCCTTCGCGCTCGCCCGTCAAAACGACATGATGCCCGTGCCCGCACACTAAATGCGGCGGTAGGCGCGACTTCGCGCTGAGGCGTTGCGCCCACAAAAAACTCAGAAACGACCGTATTGGCACCGCACCTTGCGGTTGTTTCTTTTCAGCATGTCTGGTCGCTGTCATATGTCGGTCAGGTTCGCCGCAGCTCGGATATGATATGACCCGCATTATTGAATCGCTTGCCGAAATCTCCAGCGATTACGACGCTTTACTCGTGGATCTGTGGGGTTGTTTGCACAACGGAATAACCGCCTTTCCCAAGGCTGTTGCAGCGCTTCATGCCTATAAGGCACAAGGCGGCGCCGTAGCCCTTTTGACCAATTCCCCCAAACCACGCGTCGGTGTTGAACGACAACTGATCCATTTCAAAGTGCCGCCCAGCGCGTGGGACACCATCGCTACATCCGGCGATTCAGCGCGCGCGGCCATGTTTCGCGGGATCGTGGGTCAACGCGTGTACTTCATGGGCGAATGGGCGCGCGATTACGGGTTTTTCGATACAATGAACATTATCGAGGATCCTGTTCCAATCGAACGTGTGCCGCTCCAAGAGGCCGAAGGTATCGTCTGCTGCGGCCCGTTCGACCCTTCGGCGGATCCGAAGGTCAATCGTGCGGATTTTCTGTTCGCCAAGCAAAAGGGCATGAAGCTTCTTTGCGCAAACCCCGATATCGTCGTGGATCGCGGAAAGGTCCGGGAATGGTGCGCCGGGGCACTGGCGCAGCTTTATACGGAGATGGGCGGTGAGAGCCTCTATTTCGGCAAACCTCATCCTCCCATCTACGATCTCGCGCGCAGGCGTCTCGTCGCGCTCGATCGTAACATTGATGAAACGCGCATCCTGGCTATTGGCGATGGCGCGCAGACCGACGTGCTGGGTGCGATGGGAGAAAACCTCGATTGCCTCTTTATTACGGGTGGGTTGGCCGCCCTGGAGACCAAAACCAAACGTCAACCCGATCCGGCAGCGCTTGCCGCCTATCTGGAAACGCAACAGATCGCTCCGACCTTCTCGATAGGGCAACTCCGCTGATTTTTTGCTTGATTTTCTGCAGTTGCAAAGTAATAAAGTTTCGTAAATTATGCCTTGTGCGTTAACATTGTTATCTTGTAGAGAGTGCCAAGCACGGAATGGAGGGGCAGATGTTGGATAATATGCCACGCGGAACCATCACGATCGAACAGATCGAGATGGGCATGGTTCGCAGCCTTCGGAAAGTCGTGACCGAAGAAGACATCGAGATGTTCGCCCAGGTCTCAACCGATTTTAATCCGGTGCATATGGACGAGGATTATGCCCAAGAGACCATTTTCCACGGACGCATCGCCCATGGCATGCTGACTGCCGGCCTGATCTCTGCGGTCATCGGGGAGCAGCTACCGGGACATGGCACGGTTTACATGGGCCAGACGCTGAAGTTTCTTGCTCCCGTTCGACCCGGAGACACGGTTCTGACCGAGGTCGAAGTGATCGGGATCGACCATGCGAAACGCCGTGTGACGCTCGATTGCCGCTGCATGGTGGATGGCAAGAAGGTGCTGGTCGGCGAAGCAAAAGTGCTCGCGCCTTCCAAGAAGTTCGACTGAAGACGCCTACACGAATGAACCGCAACGCCACGACTGCCCAGATGCTTCGATCTGGTGCTTGCACCCTTGCGGTGTCGCGGCTACGGCTGCTGCCATGCGTGTCATTCGTGATTACTCCTTTGTTGACCCAGCGGACCGGGGCGCTTCTGTAGCCATCGGCAATTTCGATGGTGTGCATGTCGGGCATCAAAAAGTGATCGATATCGCACGGCAAGCGGCAGACGCTGCGGGTGCGCCCTTGGGCATTCTGACATTCGAGCCGCATCCACGCGAGTTTTTTGCCCCGGATGCACCGACTTTTCGTCTGATGAGCCGTGAAGCCCGTGCAAACCGGCTGGAAAAACTGGGCGTGAAACGGCTCTACGAGCTGAACTTCAACGCCACACTATCTGCACTTTCGCCGATAGACTTCGCCCGCAATGTCATCGTCGACGGGCTCGGGCTCACCCATGTGGTGGTGGGCTCTGACTTCTGTTTTGGCAATGCCCGCGCCGGTAACAGCACCGACTTGGCTGCCTTTGGGCGCGAGATGGGCTTTGGCGTGACGATCGCAGAATTGCTGGCCACCGATGATCGTCAGGTCTCATCCACAGCGATCCGTACCGCTCTGGCAGAGGGGCGTCCTCGCGATGCAGCGGAGATGCTCGGCCACTGGCATCGGATTGATGGTGAGGTTGTCAGCGGTGAACAGCGCGGTCGCGATCTGGGATATCCTACCGCGAACATGTCTCTGGCCGGGCTCCACATGCCCAGATTCGGGGTCTATGCCGTGCTGGTCGATGTTCTGGATGGGCCGCATGCGGGGTCGTATCAGGGCGCTGCAAGTCTGGGTATTCGCCCTATGTTTCGCGGAGAGGTACCCAATATCGAAACATTTCTGTTTGATTTTTCCGGCGATCTCTATGGCGCGCAACTCTCTGTGGCGTTGATCGACTATCTGCGGCCGGAAGAGACATTCGACGGGCTTGACGCCTTTGTCGCGCAGATGGACGCCGATTGCGCCCGCTCCCGACATATCCTCGCCGCGCTATGACCGCCAATCCGATCCAGAGGGAAGGTTTGTCCCTCCATTTTTGGGAGCGTAAATCTCTCCAGCAGATGAACCGCGCCGAATGGGAGGCGCTGTGCGATGGCTGCGGCAAATGTTGTCTCAACAAGCTCGAAGATGAAGAGACAGGCGAGGTTGAGCTAACGCGCGTGGCCTGCAGGCTCTTTGACGATACCGATTGCCGCTGCGGGCAATACGACATCCGCCAGCAAATCGTCCCTGAATGCATCTCGCTTTCGCCCGCCACTCTCGGCTTGCACGCCTACTGGCTGCCAGAAACCTGCGCCTACAAGCTGCTCTACGAAGGCAAGCCGCTTTATGACTGGCACCCGCTGATTTCGGGAACTCCCGAGAGCGTTCATACGGCGAAGATCTCGATGCAGCATAGAACGGTGCCGGAGTTCGAAGTTTCCGAAGACGACTGGGAAGAGCATCTGATCGAGGAGCCAAGAGGATGCGCCTGAGTTCCGACAACACTGGTCCGGCGACGCCGGAAGTGATGGACGCCGTACTGCGCGCCAATGCAGGACATATCCCGCCCTATGGCGAGGACGAGTTGACCCATGAGGCCATCGAGGCCGTGCGGCGGGTGTTTGAGGCGCCGGACGCGTCCGTGCATCTGGTGGCCACAGGGACTGCGGCAAACTCACTGGCGCTCGGCGTGCTGGCAAAACCTTGGCAATCGATCTTTTGCGCGCCGCTGGCGCATATCTATATCGACGAGTGTCACGCGCCCGAGTTCTACACCGGCGGGGCCCGCCTCGTTCTGGCAGGTGACGGCGACAAGGTGACGCCCGCGGCGTTGGAGGCGGCGATTGCCGCTCTGCCACCGGGCGATGTGCATGCCTCACAGAGAGGACCGCTGGCGCTCACTCAAGTGACAGAACGCGGTCAGCTTTATACGCTGAGCGAGTTGCACGCGCTCTGCGACATCGCCCGCGCCCATGGTCTGCCTGTTCATTTGGATGGCGCCCGCTTTTCCAATGCCGTGGCCGCGCTCAATTGCACGCCCGCGCAGATGAGCCACGAATTAGGTATCGACGCCGTTAGTTTTGGCGCCAGCAAAAACGGCTGTCTCGGGGTCGAGGCGGTGGTTTTCTTTGAGCCTGACACAGCGTGGGAGCTGGAACTCCGGCGCAAACGCGCGGGCCATCTTTTCTCAAAACACCGCTATCTTTCGGCACAGATGCTGGCCTATTGCACGGATGATTTGTGGCTGAAGACCGCGAAGCGGGCAAATGCCAAGGCGGCGCGCCTGATCGAGGGGATGCGCGCTGTGCCCGATTGCCATTTCACGGCAGAGCCGCAGGCAAACATGCTCTTTCTGACCCTTCCCCGGGCGACGCATCAGCGGTTGCATTCGGCAGGAGCAGCCTATGGGCTCTTTGAGGGGCCGCTTGAAACGGGCGAGCCCGACGCGCCGCTGCTTTGCCGGCTGGTCTGCGACTGGTCGATTTCGGACGCGGACATCGACCGCTTCGTGGAGATCGCCGCAGCCGCCTGAGCGTCTAGATTTTGCCAGATAGATGCAGGTCGAGATCCTCGATCCGGTCCTGGCCCCAGAAATTCTGTCCAGTATCGGTCACAAAGGTCGGCGCGCCGAACACGTTGGCCTCCACCGCCTCTTCTAGGTTGCGGGCGTAAGTTTCAGCCCCTTCCAGCAGGCCGCTATCGGCAAGAGCGGGATCAAAACCGGCCTCGGACAAGCAGGCGCGCACAACATCCGTCTCGGCCACGTCCTTGTCGTCCGCCCAGACGGAACGCAGGATCGCGCGAATAAGCAGGCTCAGATCACCGCCACCGGCGGATTGCGCGGCGATCACGGCATAGGCCGATGGCGCCTGATTGGTGGGCCAATGCGCGGGTTTGAGGTTGAACGGCATATCCAACTTGCGAGATTGGCGCGTCAGTTCCTGCAGCCGCCAGGCCCGACGGCTGGGATGACGATCCTTGGGAGGCGTGCCGCCAGTCCGCGCAAAAAGACCTAAGATATCGAGCGGCTTGTAGCTGACGCTCGCGCTGTGTTTTTCCGCGACGCGCTCCAGCCGATCCCCGGCGAGATAGGTGTAGGGGGAAATCGTGGAGAAATAATAGTCGATATGGGCCATTCTGTCAGACACCTCCAAGGGACAGCTTTGCGACTGCTCGCACCCGTGTTAAGCGGAGTCAATGTCACGATTCTGTTAGATTCGCGCCAGCCCGGGGAGCTCGCCGATGCCAATCACCCAAGAACCCAAATTGATTGCGGGCAATGCCAACATGAAATTGGCTCAGGCGATTTCCCGACGCATGTCGATGCATCGCGGTGTCAATGTCGGGCTGGTCGACGCTCGGGTTGAACGGTTCAACGACGGCGAGATTTTTGTTGAGGTGTTCGAGAATGTGCGCGGCGAGGATATGTTTATTATCCAGCCCACATCGAACCCGGCCAACGACAATCTGATGGAGCTGCTGATCATGGCCGACGCGCTCAGGCGTTCATCGGCGCGGCGTATCACGGCGGTGATCCCTTATTTCGGTTATGCAAGGCAGGACCGGCGGACCAAGGCGCGGACGCCCATTTCGGCGAAACTCGTGGCAAACATGATCGTCGAAGCGGGGATCGAACGCGTTTTGACGATGGATCTGCATGCCGCACAGATCCAGGGTTTTTTCGATATTCCAGTCGACAACTTGTACGCCTCTCCCGTCTTTGCGCTCGATGTGATGACCCAGTTCGAAGACCGTATCAGCGACGTGATGGTGGTTTCGCCGGATGTGGGAGGTGTGGCGCGGGCGCGCGAATTGGCCAAGCGGATCAATGCACCGCTCTCCATCGTAGATAAACGACGGGAAAACCCGGGCGAGGTTGCCGAAATGACGATCATCGGTGAGGTCAAAGATAAGATCTGTGTCATCGTCGACGATATGTGCGACACGGCCGGGACGATGTGCAAGGCGGCCCAAGTGCTGCTCGATCACGGTGCAACCGAGGTCCATGCCTATACCACGCATGGCGTGATGTCCGGGCCTGCCGTGGAACGGGTCACCAATTCTGTTCTGAAAAGCATGGTGATCACGGATTCCATCCAGCCAACAGAGGCTGTCAAAAACACACCCAATATTCGGATCATCCCAACCGCGCCGGTCTTTGCTCAGGCGATTTTGAACATCTGGAACGGCACGAGTGTCTCTTCTCTCTTCGAGACCCCCACGCTCGAGCCGATCTATGAGGGTCAATTCGGGACGTAATTGACCCCGCATTCTTTGTGTCACCCCACAGATTTGACCGATCGTCCATTTTGGCTAGACTGGAACCTGTAACGGGAAATCGCGCCTCAATTGCGTGGGTTCGAGGGAGGACCACATGTGCCAAGTTTTCGCCGGGCAGGACCCAGCGCGTTATAGCTGTGCCACGCGGCGCATTCGGCTGAACGGTCAGAGCACGTCGGTGCGGCTAGAACAGGCGTTTTGGTGCATTCTGGACGAGTTGGCGGAAACCGAAGACATGAGCACACCCGCCTTTCTGTCAAAACTGCACTCGGAGGTCCTCGAAATATCCGGGGAGCCTACGAATTTCACATCGCTTTTGCGCTGTACCTGTTTGACATATCTCGAATTGAAAACCACGCCATCCGAGGCGGTTCTCGCCGCTGAGTAAACACAGGCCCGCTAAACCTAAACAAAACAAGTAGTATCCCGTTACTACCCAACGCCTGACCACGCTTTCATCATGGGACTGCAACCATGACGAAGGGAGGCGTTCGTGGCCAAGAGCATTCACACGATGGTTCGTGTGCTGGACGAGACGCGTTCGGTCGATTTTTATCGCAAGGCGTTTGGGCTGGAAGTGGCAGATCGCCTCGACTTTCCAGACTTCACGTTGATCTATCTCAGCAATCCGGAAACCGAGTTCGAGGTGGAACTCACCGTCAACAAGGACCAGACCAAGCCTTATGATCTCGGCAATGGATATGGTCATCTGGCTGTGTCCGTCGATGACCTCGACGCCGAGCATGCCCGGTTCGAAACCGAAGGCCTGAACCCGCGCAAGCTGGTGGAATTCGCCCCTGCGGGCGAGTTGGTCGGGCGGTTTTTCTTCGTGGCAGACCCAGATGGCTACCAGATCGAAGTCCTGGAGCGCAGCGGTCGGTTCAAGTGATTGAATAACCAAAACATAAGGGAGGACAGAAAGTGAAACTAACCAGACGATCTATGTTAATGGGCACGGCGTCGGCCACGATTGTGGGCGCGAGTACCTTGCCCGGCCAATCGATGGCGGGCGTGATCAAGGTCAGCGCCAACAGCGACGACAAACCCCTACTGGTGCGTATGGTGCAGGTCGTTTACCCGCATACCCAGTTTCCGGTGGAATGCTATGAGCGCACAGCAGACGCTATCATGGCGGCAGCCGACGGTTCCGCCGCTCAAGCCGTGACGTTTACCTCAGGCATGGCGGATCTGCGCAATGCCGGTTTTGACAGCATGGACGATGCCAGCGCGCTTGAGCATATGAAGAGCATCGAAAGCACGCCCTTCTTCCAGATGGTGCGCGGCACGACAGTGGTGACCCTTTACAACGATCACGAGGTCTGGGGCATTCTGGGCTATGAGGGCGCGAGCTTTGATCAGGGTGGCTACATCGATCGCGGGTTCAATGATCTGGATTGGCTGCCAGAGCCGCGTGTGGATTATCTGTGAGGGAGGGCTGAAACATGAACGCGATTGCACAAGATGAAGCGGCCGTAGTCATCATCGGCTCTGGCGCCGGTGGCGGCACGATGGCCTATGAGCTGACAAAAGCCGGTATTCCGGTGGTGGTTCTCGAAGCGGGTCAGCATTTTGCCCTCAGCGACTGGAAAAACGACGAGTGGGAAGCCTTCGGCCAGATGGCCTGGCTCGATGCGCGGACCACGTCAGGATCCTGGCGCGTGAGCCGAGACTTTCCGGGTCTGCCGGCCTGGCTGGTGAAAGCCGTGGGAGGCACGACAACCCACTGGGCCGGGGCCACACCGCGCTTTCTGGACTACGAGTTCAAAGCGGCAAGCACCTATGGCGATATCGAGGGCGCAACGCTGCTCGACTGGCCGATCTCGCTCGACGACATGGCCCCCTATTACGAGGCCGCCGAAAAGGCGATGGGATCAACCCATGTGCACGGCCGACCAGCCTTGCCAGCAAACAACAACTACAAGGTTTTCGCCAACGGCGCCGAACGGGTTGGATATACCGAATACGCGACAGGACCTTACGGTACGAATGCCACGCCCTATGACGACCGACCCGGATCGATCCAGGACGGGTTTAACTTCCAGGGTGACAAGCATGGCAGCAAATGGAGCACGCTGGTCCGCGAAATCCCGCGCGCCGTGGAAACAGGCCTATGCGATCTGCGTCCGCAATCCCATGTGGTCAATATCAGCCATGATGCCGAAGGGCGCGCCAACGCGGTGATCTATGTCGACGGCGAGGGCAACCTGCAAAGTCAGGCCGCACGCGTCGTCTGCGTCGCAGGCAATTCCATCGAGACAGCGCGCCTTTTGCTGCTGAGCGACAGCGCGATGTTCCCCAACGGTCTGGCCAACAGCTCTGATCAGGTTGGGCGCAACTATATGCGTCACCTGACAGGATCGATGTATGCCTGGTTCGACAAGCCAGTGAATTTCTATCGCGGCGAGACGATGGCGGGCATCATCAAGGACGAGGTCTACAACAACCCTGATCGCGGCTTCGTCGGCGGCTATTACATGGAGACACTGGCGCTTGGACCGGCCTTCATGGCGGCCTTCCTAGAACCTGGCGGCTGGGGTCCGGACTTCGCCCATATGATGGACCAGTATGAGAACATGGCGGGCATGTGGATTGTGGGCGAAGATATGCCCCAGGCCACCAACCGTATCACGCTCTCAGAGACCACCGACCAATACGGCATGCCCGTAGCGAATGTGCATTTCGACGACCATCCCAACGACATCGCGATGCGCGACTACGCCTATGAAAAGGCCGAAGCGCTCTATGCCTCGGTCGGTGCGGTCGGCACGCATCGGACACCCCCCTACCCGTCCACGCACAATCTCGGCACTTGCCGGATGAGCGAGCGGCCGGAGGACGGCGTGGTCAACAAATGGGGACAGTCCCACGATGTGGCCAACCTATTCATCTCTGACGGCTCGGTGATGACAACAGGTGCGGCGGCCAACCCGACGCTGACCATCGTAGCGCTGGCGATGCGGCAGGCGGAATACCTCGCCGGTGAGCTCAAGAGCGGCACGCTCTAGAGCTTGTTCAATAGAAATGGCTGGCCCGGTCTCTCCCGCCCGGGCCAGCCGTAGCGCGCATTTTCGAAGTTATGCCCTGCGTGCGAAGTCATATCCCACGGTTCCACCTCTGCGCTGATCTCCCTAGGGTACTGGCTACCTGATCGAGACTAGACCACGCCGCATGGACCGTTCCCCGCCTCTGCCCTGGACCAATATCGCCAAGCTGATAGCGCTTTCCCTGCCGGCTGTGGTGATCGTAGTTCCGACCGATCTTCCTCCGCCAAGCGGGATCATCGGGTTTATGACGGGGTTTTTGGCTTGTCTTTACGGCAGCTACCGCTGGGCTTTTGCAGCCATCGCTATTGCCATTGCAGCCGCTTTCCTATCCATGATCAGCGCGGCCTTGTCGCCATTTGGGGCGACCTACGGTGTGGCCATCCTGCTCTGCCTTATTGCAGCTGGATCCTGGCGAAGGGGCGGGCGTCCGGCGATGATCTTCGCGGCGTTTGGTTGGGTCTTTTTGCTTTTCTCCCCGCAAGCGGACATCTTCAGTCAAATCCTTCTGACGCTTGTTTTTGGCCTTAGTGGAGTTTGGGGGATATTTGCCGCGCGGCAATTGGCGGTCAGCGGCGTTATGGCACCGAAAGCAGAAGGGCAAATGGCCCCATCGCTCGTCTCAGTCTTTGTGGTCAGTGGTGGGTTCCTCGTAACCCTCGCCTTGACCGAGTGGTTTACGATATCAAGACCCTACTGGGTTCCATTCATTTATCTTCACGTCGTGGCAACGACCGGTCTATCGCGGAAGAGCCCTATCCTGCGGCGAATGGCTGGAGTTCTGATTGGCGCAGCAGTCGCTTTCGCCCTCATCGCCGCTGGCGGCCCATTTATATTACACATACTTGCAGCGGTCGGCGCATTCGCTTTGTCGTTACGTTTGCTCACGACCCGCCCCCTGATCAGTCGCGCGCTGACAACAACAGCTATTGTCCTGATCGTCTTTGCCACGGATGAGAGCGCTTTGTCGTCCCGTCTTCTGGCCGAGGTGAGCGCCGTCATCATCCTGCTGATCGTCGCGGCAGTCCTCGGCTTCGTCACACCCAGAGCCCCTTCGAGCGTATCCGACACCAAAACCCAGACCTAATGCGAAAGACCTTTCAACGTCTCAGTAGAGTTCCCAATCATCCTCATGTGCCATTGGCCCGATGGCGAACCAGCGAATGCGCGCGCGTGCGATGCGCGTATCTTCCCAGGTGCGAAACACCGCCTCGAAGCCCGTCTGAGTCACATTTTCAGCTGCGAGATCCGCCCGGGCATTGGCACCATGATGAATATCCCACATCGACAAGCTGACATGAACGGTTGGCGCGGCGCGAAACGGGTGATTGAAATGGACCTTCCGGCTTCGCATGCGCGATCCCCGACCGGTCCACATGTCACCCCCATCCTGATACTCGGAAAAGAGCGTTGCCTCGCCTTGATCAATCCCGATGGGTTGATTGATGTAAACCTGCATACTTGCACCTGACTTTCACGGCGTTCAGTTCTAGCAACGCATCAGGGCAAAATTTTGTTAGGGTTAAGAAAAAGAG